>CALBJF010000242.1 GCA_937892665.1 uncultured euryarchaeote
TTACCGTGGTAGAAACCATTGTACAAGATCTACTTAATGCAGCAAAACTTCTTTCGGAGAAATGCACAAAACAAATTCCAAAATTGCTCAAGCACAAGGATGTTGCACACGTAACAAATCCACTCGACTATGCTTGGGAACTTCATGAACAATTTATCACTAAATGGGGTGGTTGCGGAGCCAAAACTCTGTTGCTCGGCATGAATCCGGGTCCGTATGGAATGGCACAAACAGGAGTTCCTTTTGGAGCAACTAAGATGGCAACTGATGTGCTTGGAATAAAGGCTGTCGAACTTCAAACCCCTCCTGGGGCTCATCCAAAACGACCAATACAAGGCCTATCTATGGAACGTCAGGAAGTCTCCGGGACTCGGTTCTGGACGTTTATGGTCGACCATTTTGGTTCAATCGAGTCAACTTTTTCAAACATTTTTGTCGTCAATCATTGTCCCTTGTTAATCTTAGGAGAAACCGGACGAAACATCACTCCAGTTGATATTCCTAAAATCATCATCAATCCAATTCTTGACCTCTGTGATCAGCACCTCAAATCAGTGGTTGATATAATGGGCATCGAACGGATAATTGGTGTTGGAAACTATGCCAAGAAAAGAGCCAAAACAATTGTCCCAGAATTAAATATTGACGCTATGTGGCACCCAAGTCCTGCGTCTCCACTCGCAAATCGAAATGGTGGAGCAGATTGGAGAGCAAACGTCGCTTCTAAACTTCCTCTTCCATGAATATTCGGGGATGTAATTAAGTGTTGGAACCAACACCGAACGCCATGGAACAACAACTTGCATGGGAACGACAGCCTGACAACCGACAGTGGCTAAAGCCCGAAGGCGATGACCCACGGACACTCTACCAGATGCTCATGACAAGCGTTGAACGCTTTGCAGATAACCCATGTTTTGGTTTCATCCCAGAAAAGGGAATGCCTCGAGTTCACATGAACTACGGAGAATTTGGAGAACTCGCAACTTCCGTTGGTAAGCAACTTCGTGATGTTGGTGTGGAAGCCGAAGATCGAGTTGCAATGATTCTCAATAATTCAGTTGAATGGGCAGCAATCTCTTATGGAGCCAACGCAATCGGTGCAGCCTATACTGCAATGTATACGCATCAGCATGGTTCTGAATGGGCATTTATTCTCGAAGATTCTACTCCTTCAATGATTGCTGTTTCTGATACAGAAATTCTTGACAAGCTTATCGCGAACATGCCTGATGATGCTTCAAAATGGCCAAAGTGTGGAATCCTCTTGTTGGGCAACGAACCTGCAAACCAATTACCTCCAGAAGGAGTTGCAGTTCATGAATGGGCTTCATTTGTTGCTGCTGGTCGTGCAAGTGAGGTTGCAATCGAAATTGCAGATGACCCATTTGCACTCAATACCCTCATCTACACTTCAGGAACCACTGGGAATCCGAAGGGTGTTATGCTAACAAATTGGAACACGCTTTCCAACGTCCTTTGTGTTCAATCCGCATTCGTCATCTACGTTGGTGACAAGAACGCTGCGTTCCTACCTTGGGCGCATTCCTTTGGAAGTACCTTCGATTTGCACTGGATGCTACGCTGTGGAGTACACATCAACCTCATCTCCGATCTTACCAAGATTGCCGATGAATGCATCGAAATCAAACCAGCAGTATTGCTTGCAGTACCTAGAGTATGGAACAAATTCTATGACCGAGTTAACAGCCAATTTGATGCTGCAACTGGAGTTAAAAAGATACTCATTGGCAAGGCTAAGAAACATGCCCAAAGAAGAATCGCTAAGGCTGGTGTCGAATGTGATGCTGTACCTGCTAGTGGTTTCTTTGACAAACTGTATGATAAACTGGTTTGGTCTAAAGTTAGAGCACGATTTGGTGGCAACATCAGATTCTGTATGTCAGGTGCAGCAGCATTATCCCCCGACGTAGCAGAATTTATCCAACAAGTTGGATTCAGTTGTTACGAAGGATACGGCCTTACTGAAACCTCACCTCTGGTTTCCGCTAACGGTTGGTCTGGCCCTGGAAAGTCCAAATTACGCTGTGTTGGCCTCGTGGCTAACGGCGTTAAGGTGACAATCGATACCGATGCATGGGACGATCCTGATCGATCCGATGAAGGTGAAATCATTGTCCATGGACCAAATGTCATGAAGGGATACTGGAACAATGAAAAGGCAACTAATGAAGTCATTATTGAACCGGGTGTATTCCGTACAGGAGACCTTGGTAAACTCGATTCGAAGGGTTACCTTTCAATCACTGGTCGTGTAAAGAGCCAATTCAAACTCGAAAACGGAAAGTACGTATCACCTGCTCCATTGGAAGAGAATGTCAAACTCTCTCCACTTGTTGAGCAAGCTGCTCTCGATGGACGTAACATGCTTCGAACATTCATTATCATCCATCCAAATATGGATGCAATGAAGAAAGCACTTTCTGCTGCTGGAAAGGATGCATCTGGTTCTGATGAAGAACTCTGTGCCCGAGAGGAAACTCGCACATGGATGCTCGATGAATTGAAGAGCAACTCTATGACGGAACCAACTTGGAAAGGATATGAGCGACCTGCAAACATTATCCTGGATCATCAAGAATGGACCACCGATAATGACTTGATGACACCATCGATGAAGGTCAAACTACGAAACCTTCTTTCCCGACACGAGAATGCTATTGAAGCCTTCAAGTGAAGACCGATTCAACCGATTGGGTTTTGAACACCCAGTTGTGGGCTTAGCGTGGGGATACTATGGTTCGCGAACTCATAACCGTCGAAGCCGTTGACCGAAGTTTTGGTTCAACCGATGTACTCCAAGACATTAACCTCATCGTAAACGATGGAGATCGTATCGGGATCGTTGGTCACAACGGTGCAGGTAAGACAACACTCCTCAACACCATCAGCGAACAAGAACAAGACGTTGGCGATATTGCATTCGCTCCAGGAATCCGAATCGCATATTTGACACAGATTCGAGACATTGAATCGGAATCCACCATCGAAGGCGAACTCAGTCGGAAAGGTCGACAATTCCAAGAACTTGAAGAAGAAATTGCTGGGATTGAAGCCCAGATGATTGAACCGGCTTTCTATGATGGCGATTGGGAATCGGTCATGGAACGTTATTCTGAACTTCAACAAACACTTGCATCCTCTGGTGGAGGAAACGTTGCTGGGATTGCCAAGGGCATTCTCGAAGAACTTGGTCTTGACAAGCATCCAATGGACATGAACGTCTCACAACTATCGGGTGGAGAAAAAGCAAAACTTGCTCTCGCTAGACAACTTGTCGGACTTTCTGGTATCGACGTTATGTTTCTTGACGAACCGACGAACCACTTGGACATTGAGACGACTGAATGGCTTGAATCCTTCCTGAAAGATTTCAAAGGCGCACAATTAATTGTATCTCACGATCGATATTTCCTCGATCAAGTCTGTACTCGAATTGTAGAAGTCGATAATCTTAGAGCATGGCCTTGGAAAGGTAACTACAGTCAATTTATCGTACAAAAAGAGGCAAGTGAAAAAGCGCTTGGAGAGCATATCGCAACTCTTGAAAAGAAGATTCAAGCCACAACAGGTGCAATTTCACAAATGAAAAGAGCGAATAAATATGACAAATCTATCTCTGCTAAACACAAGATGGTTACCCGTATGCAGCAAGAAATGAAGGCATTGAGAGCTCGTGTTTCAAAGAAGAGAAAACCATTGGTACTCACACTTGATGCTCTTGACAAAGCGAGCATGGATGTTCTTGAAATGGTTGACGCCACAATGACATTTGAAGGCCTTGAACGCCCAATCCTCGATAATCAAACGCTCGAAGTTCGCAAAGGTGACCGTATAGGTATTGTTGGTGGGAACGGTCAAGGAAAGACGACTCTTCTCAAAATCATCAATGGTGATTTAAAACTCGACAGTGGAAAAGTCGATGTTTCGCCTGGTTCAGTTATTGGCTACTTCCATCAAGATCACGGTACACTCGATTTCGAAATGAACGCAGTTCAACAGATTCAAAAATTGCGTCCAGATTACCAATACGGAGATATCCGTGCAGCATTAGGAAGGTTCCAATTTGCTAGCGATCAAGTCGATACGAAACTCAAGCAACTCTCTGGTGGAGAACGTGCTCGTGTTGCTCTACTCAAACTCCTTCTCGAAGACAACAACCTTTTGCTTATGGACGAACCAACCAATCACTTGGATATGGAATCAAAAGAGACGCTCGAAGAGGCGCTTATTGGATACGAAGGATCACTCATCACCGTATCTCACGATCGTTGGTTCCTCGACCAATGTGTCAATCGAATCTGGGAATTAAAGGATGGAAAAATCAAGGTCTATTACGGCAATT
>CALBJF010000243.1 GCA_937892665.1 uncultured euryarchaeote
CACTTTGGCCTTCTAAGCCGAAAACCCGGGTTCGAATCCTGGTACGTCCGCCACCGATTTGGATTTTGTCAAAGTGTGAGATAGGGCGTTTAGCCTTTCAAACTATTCTTTTAGATTAAAAGTGAGGCGATAATAACGACTGTGTCTACCCGATGCACTCATATATCGGCTGTAAGTCGGAGACACGTTCACCATGAAGCGAGGCTCACGTGCTTGGAAAAAGACTGGCAACCAACGTTGGAAGTGGCGCAAGAAGAAGTTGCGTCGCAGAAAGCGTGCTCGTCGACAGGCCAAGAACTGATCCTTGTGGACATTGGGGGTATAGTATAGCTTGGTAGTACCGCGGGCTCCAATTGCACGGGGATGACGACAAGTGGGTTTGCTGACAATTGATGAACAATTGGAGCGCCGACCCGTGAGAACCGAGAACTGAAGCCTTTTCACGAATGCTGAAGTCAGAAGAAACCCGCTAGGGGGGGTTCAAATCCCTCTGCCCCCACCTCACTCAATTAAACCGAATATTCATGAAAAGAAACTCATTCGGTGATTACATGCAAACACGACAATTAGGAGCCTTGCTGTGTTTAATGGTCCTTATGGGGCCTTTAATTGGCTCAATTTCTGTATCATCACCTTCAGAATCTATAATTCTTGAAAATGGGGTTCAATATCTCCCCGAAGGTCAGACACTCGACGTCCCTGAACAAGATGGGTACGGGTGGATTATTGACCAAGGTCCGTGGTGGGATCGCTCATCTCTTGATTTGGATCGAAATAAGATTCATGACTCTCTTCAAACACTAACTATTCCAACTGGCATCGGCCTTTCTTACAGTACTGAAGTCACTGATTCACATCTAAACGACCTTTCAGCACTCGGTTTGAACGTTGTTGACGTGATTGAATCAGTGGATGCAGTTCTTCTTGGTGTCATTAATACTTCTCTGATTTATGATTTGGCTGACTTACAAGATGTGGTTATGGTTGAACGCTACGGAGAAATTCATCTGTATGGTGACATTCAAACTCCTGCTGTGAAAGCAAAAACCTCACCTCTCTATCCTGGTGCATGGGATCTCGGTGTCTCAGGCGATGGAATTGTTATCGCAATGGTTGATACTGGGGTTGATAACGAGCATCCTGGATTAAGCGAGAAATTCGTAGCAGGATATGATGCTGTTTGTTTTGTTCATAGTGATCCAGCTTGTGTTGCTTCGGGTGGGAGAGTCGAAGATGGAAGTTTTGATCCTGACGATGGAAACCAACATGGTACGGCTTGTATGGGTATGGCTGCTGCTACTGGCTTGGATGCTAACGGCGAGCAAACTGACTTCTACGGTGCTGCCCCAGACTCTGCGCTTGTCGATGTTCGAATTGGAACAGATGCTGGTGCTGGCCCGTTTGAGAATTATCTACTTTCCCAAGAATTCTATGAATCTGCAATGAATGGTCTTCAATGGATTATTGACCACAAAGACGATGCTTGGGCAGGTGCAGATGAAAGCGAATATGGAATCGATATCATATCCCTCTCTTGGGGAATCACTTCACATGAAGGCGGTGGCTCAGATGGTTCAGATATGCACAGCAGAATCCTCGATGATGCTATGCTTGCAGGAATTGTTGTTAGTGTCGCAGCAGGAAACGATGGCCCAGACAACGATGGTTTGTCCGGAATGGGTTCCTCCGATCTCTCAATCACAGTTGGAGCAACAGATGACCAAAATTCAGTTGATCGTGAAGACGATACAATTGCTGGATATTCATCCAGAGGTCCTCGCAGGGACAACGGTGATGGGAATCCATTGAACGAACTCAAGCCTGAGGTTACAGCCCCTGGTTCAAACATCATTCAGGCAGAAGGATGCATAACCTCTGGTGGCTGCAGTAATTTCTTCGGTGGTGATGCAAGTGATAACGGATACACTGGCCGTGGTTCAGGAACATCATATGCAACACCGTCAGTCTCCGGGATTATTGCACTCATGCTTGAAGCAAATCCGGACTTATCTCCTGCTGAAGTCAAAGAAATACTGAAACTCACTGCAGAACGACGTGGAGACGCTTCTGCTCCTGAAGTCGATCCATTTTGGAATCGTGATTTTGGCTTTGGTATGGTCGACGCTCATGCTGCAGTCTCAATGGCTTTTGAGTTTAATCAGAAAGGACTCACAGGGGCAGTCGATGTTACGACACAGGTCCACATTATCGATTCGAACACTTCTGATGGTGTCGCCACAATTTCAGGTCTAGCATGGGGTCAAACCGGTGCGATATCGGCTGTAGAATACAGAATCGATTATGGTCAATGGATGTCTGCAACTTTTGACGAAGATGCAGTTACGATGGGTGCATTTGCTCGCTTCAACTGGACCATTGCTCTCGATACAGGTTCTTTAGAAGATGGAAACAGAACCATAGAAATCCGTGCCTTAAATTCAGAGGGAGTTCAAT
>CALBJF010000244.1 GCA_937892665.1 uncultured euryarchaeote
ATATCAGGAGCTGATTACCTGATAGATTCAAAGGTCGAGAAGGTGGAAGGAAATCGAGTTCTTCTGAAAAATGGTGATTCTTACAGTGCTAAAGTAATCGTCGATGCTGGAGGCCACAATGGCCCACTAAGAAGAGATTATTGGGATGAAAAATCAGTGAAAATACCTGTGAAATTTGTATTGATGGACGGGGATTTTGGAGAGGCTGTTGAACTTCACTTCGGCTCCATGGCGCCTGGAGGATATGCATGGATGTTCCCCAAATCAAAAGGTGCTAATATCGGACTGGGCATTCAGCGAAGTTTTGCCAAGGGACGGAATCTTAACCAGTATACTGACGAATTTGTCTCAAAATATGATGGCGAAATCTCGTTTACAGGAGCTGGCTCGTTACCTATGTCTGGCACCTTGAAGAAATTCGTTAAAGGAAATTACATGCTTGTTGGTGACTCTGCTGGGATGGTACTGCCTTCGAACGGAGCGGGCATAACAATCGCGATGATCGGTGGCCGAATCGCTGGTCAAGTAATCTCTGAACATCTAGCAAGTGGTATTCCTCTAGAGGAATATGAGAAACGTTGGAAACAGCAGATGGGTAAAGTAATGCGTAATTCAAAGCGATCTTTCAAGATGGGGAGCATGCTATTCAGACTTCCTGATTGGATTCTAAATTTATTGTTCAATCGACTGACTAAGAATATCATTTGGCGAGCCGTCACCTGTCGCAGGATGCTTTGGGTCTTGTAAGAACAAGATTTGGTTCTCAACCATCGGTGCGTTCAAGTCTTATCAGCATCTGCAAAGGTCATGGCGAACCTACGCAGCGAAGAAGAGGCCGTAAGCCCCGTCATCGCTACTGTACTGCTTCTTGCCATAACTGTCATGCTTTCTGGAATGGTATTCGTTCTAATGCAGGGCGCTCTTGAAACGGGTGAAAAAGCACCACCACAGATGACAGTAAGTGTTCGAGCTCTCGACAATGGATATCATGTCATTAAAATCACGACACTCGATCAAACACTTGACCCCGGTCGTATTTCATTCAGCCTATCCGAGCAAAACAATGCCAATGGCACTGAATTCACAGGATATGTTGATGATTCTGATGTTTATTCAGTCATCGGTTCGAATGTCTCATTCCATGACCGAGACGCAAGTTACTCAATATCAGCAGGAGACTATTTTGTCATTAATTCAAGAGAGATTGGCACTGATGTTGGCGAGTGGGGTTTTACGCTTCTCGACCAAGAGTTGCAGTATGTACTGGTGCGAATTGATCTACCACCGATGCAATCTTGATTAGTCGTCTTGATCGTTGAGTGTTCTAATATAGTTGAGTTGGGCGTTTTTCATCTTCAATGAATCATGAAGAATCACAAATACTTCTTCACAATCTGATGAACGTAGAGCCTGTTGACGGTACGCATCATCATCGAGTACTGCATGTGCAACCTGCCACAATGAAGATGAATCATATGGAAGAAACTCTTCTTCAAGAAGCAAAAGCATCTCTTCAATAGTAAGACCATCATTCCTTAGAATTGAATTGACATCAACAATATGCTGGGCCCATGTGTGCAAGAATTCAGACCAATCATCAGCACTAACCTCACCTTTTATTTCTTCAACTATCCTGACGTTTGCTTGAAGGTATAACTTACCGTCTGGGCTTGTTTCATGATATTGTTCAACGAGTTCATCGACGGTTGGAAATATATCTCCGAATGGCATGGATGGCAAAGCGGCTTGTATTACATCAATGATCTCAAATCTGGAAGTCCCATTTGCAGTGAAAAGAAGGTTAGTCCCCTGTTCTTCAACATTTGTCAGGTCACAAAGAACGCCGTATCTTCCTGGTTGAGTCCAACCGTCCACATCAGAAAAATCACTTGAATGTGTAATATACCCAAACGGCTTTTGGTCTAACACACAATCATCGAGCATTTGCTTGTAGCGGGGTTCAAAAACACGAAGCGGTTCTTCGACACTTGGAAAGATTCCAGCAGGTAAAACGAACAATGGTATTTTCATGGTCTGGGTCATATATTCCAACGGGCTGTAGGAGTTATTGAAGGATTGTACATCAACCACCGATAAAAGACATCTCGATACGTTTCAAATTCGTCTTTTCACTACGAGTTTCAGAGTATCGGTCTTTCCTTTGACCCCAAATTGCAGAAATGGCTGTTGACAGTTCATTTTTACTCGCATTCATACGAAGGATTCCGCGAAGATCGAAACCTTCTGTCGCAAAAAGGCAAGTAAAGATACTACCATTTGCTGAGAGCCTTGCCCTTGAACAATCTCCACAAAACGGTTTGGAAATAGATTCTATAAATCCAATGACATAACCTGAATCGGTACAATATGTTCTCGCAACATCACTAGGATGATCTGGTTTAATCGGTTGAATCGACCCGAATTCTTTTCCAATTTTATGACGCAACTCTTCTCCAGTTACGACGTGCTCTAAATTCCAAGAGTTCGTTGCACCAACATCCATGTATTCAATAAACCGAATAGGAACATTTCGAGAACCCATTTGTGAAATAAGAGGCATGACTTGATTCTCATTAATGCCTTTTTGGATAACAGTATTCACTTTCACAGGAATGCCCAATGCAAGTGTTTTATCGATAGATTCTATGATAGAATCAGGTGTTGAAGTCGTATCCCCCATCGCTTGATAGACATCAACATCTATTGCATCAAGCGAAACAGTGATTCTTGAAAGGCCTGCTTGTTTAAGACGTTGAATCGATTTGGAAAGAAGATGAGCATTCGTTGTCAGTGCAATATCAAGTTCCGGTGAAAGTTCTCTTAGTTGCCTGATCAATTTGTGTAAGTCCTTTCGAATCAAGGGCTCACCTCCAGTAAGTCGTACTTTTCTGAGGCCAGCAGGAAGGAGGGCTTCTACAACACGTACAATCTCCTCAAATGAAAGTATGTCGGATTTGGGAAGATAGACATGGTTCTTGTCAAAATGTTCCCGAGGCATGCAGTATCTGCATCTCATGTTGCAACGGTCGGTTACAGAAATCCTCAAATCGAGCAACGGACGCTTAAAAACATCCTTGAGGACCATAACCAACCCTAGCGGTGTTGTATTGTGAATGTTTGCAAGCCTTCATCTGATAACAGATGTTGGAACTGTCATGGCAAAGGATTGGATGAAGCGGTGGAATCACCGTAACGAAGCAAATCCGCCTGGCCATATTGAAGCACTCGATGTCCTGAAAAATACCAAGCTTGTGGACTCGGAGTGGATACTTCCTCCTTCCAAAAGTCATTTGATACGAATGATGCATCTCTGCGCGTTGAGTGAACATGAAAACAAATTAACAGGTATTACATCCTTAGGAGAAGATCCGGAAAGCATGGCTCGTTGTCTTGAACAACTTGGTGCAAGAATCACCCTAGAAAAAGATACTTTGATTATTCAAGGTCTAGGCATTGTAAATATTAGTCTCCCTACAACTGTTTTAGACGCAGGCAATTCTGGGACAGCGTTACGTTTTTTGATGGGACTCGTTTCTAGAACAAATTACTCAATTATGCTCGATGGAGACGAAAGTTTACGCAGTAGAGATCATCAAGATCTACTTAATTCATTGAGATCAATTGGAGTCGAATGCTCGTATGGAACCGAAAAGGAAGGCCTTCCAGTCCTACTTCAAGGGCCTTGGAAGAGAAACGACATGAAAGTCAATACCTCGAAATCCTCTCAGCCCTATTCGAGTTTATTGCTTGCAAC
>CALBJF010000245.1 GCA_937892665.1 uncultured euryarchaeote
AATTCGAGAAGCAGTATCCTACTATTTCCAACAAAAAGCTCGCTCAGTCTATGCTGAACTGAAAGCAACAAGAGCCGCAACTCGTCTGGGATTACGCCTTCTCCCTGATGAACTTCAAGGAGAAGTTGGAGAAGCCCTCATCGGCTTGTTTGAAAAGGAACTTGGAACCCTTTTGGACAAAGCTCTTTGAAAGAAAAATCTAATCATATCTTCACAGATGTGCGTTGATGTTATACGCTGGTTGTTCAGCCAAACATTTGTGGATAGAATGCAGAGACAAGCACTGCTCATATTGAGTTGCTTTCTGTTCGCAATAATTTTGCCTTCAAATCCTTTAATTGAACAGTCATCAGCAGAAGACGTCACTGTTTGTTGTGATTCTGTCGAAGCAGATTTGTATCTTCTTAGTTCAGATAGTGATTCGATTTTAAGTCCATTCGAGAATCTACTTGCTGAAACACCGACATCGGCTTCGTTTGAATCAGCGCAAACTAGTCCTGAACAAATTGAGAAATGGGTACTTTCTCCAGCATGGTCTGGTGTGGTCCCAGAATCCACTTGGTCGCTCGAATTGAATTACGATGTAACTGATGCAGGAGGTGCTCAATTAAATCTCTCCGCTGTTGTGACTATCGGTGGTTCCACATTCACGGGTTATCTGGATGTTGGTTCACAATTTGTTCCTGCTGGAGCTGGAACCATAACCATCGATATCCCTGTTGAGAGCGTTACTGTTAGCGGTACATCTGAAGTATCACTCACGCTTAATGCTCGTACAATCGTGTTTAGCGTTCCATCCAGTGGTGCAAGTATAGAATTCTTATGGGGTAGTGAAGCAGAAGATTCCAAAGTTTCAGCAAATTTACCTCTTCTAGATCTCTCCTTAGAAGAGCCCGTCGTCGAAGGTGATCTCGTCTATTTTGGTCTTCGAATAGAATCGCCGTTTGGCATGGAAGCACTTGTGTTTTCTGATTCAATCACAATGAGTGTCAATGGGATTTTACTCGATGGTGACCCAACGGAAGTTTCTGAGGGAGATGCCATCCTTGTGATATGGACCTGGGATGGTGCATCTGGTGGAGTTGAAACAGTTGATGTTTCAATGGAATACGTTCTCCAACCCGGAGTCAAACTTACAGGTTTGACCATGTTCGAAATTGAAACCTTTGACAGTGATGGTGGAAGTGGAGGGTATTATCCCCTTAATGAACCGCTACGAACAAGTGGAAGAGGCTCTCCATTAACTATTACAATGGATTTGGAACTTGAATCTGAAGATAATGGCCTCCGCTTATCAAGGTCCAGTACACTCAAAATAGATGGCGAAATGGCATTCTGGATGCGATGGGGAATGGATCATATGGGTGATGAAACAATACCTCTGTCGCCTGTCTTAAAGAACTTCCAAGCAGGAGCAGTATCCGATGATGAGCGAGGAAGCAGAGTTATTGAAAGTCTTGAAGTCAATCAGTTTGAAGGTTATATGGAATCGTATTACATCACGTATTTCCAACTCGGGCTCGGTATAGAGTCCGAAGAACTTCTCGGGGATCTTTCGGATTCAGATACGTTTGCAATCACACTTGATTTGATGGGTGAGGAGCGAGTGACAAACGCACCTTTGACAATTCGTATTGACAGTTTAACTCCGCTACAAAGTGGGGTTGATTACACACTTCTCCGTTCGTTCATTAAGGCACAACCGTCCCCATTGTGGTCAGGTTATTCGATATCTGTTTCTGGCTCTAGTTCACTTATGACCTCATTTTCAACCGTCGATATTGATGTCTCTGATGTCCTTGAGGTTGATTACTTAAGATTCCCGTGGGGCGAAATGGTCACGATTAGAGGCGATGGACTTACTCAATCAGACGAATTTTCAATTACGACAAAACCCACATCATCTCCATTACATGCACCTCTTTCTTTGACCATCATCGTGGTGATGATACTCGCTGGTGGGCTTTGGCTCGCTTTCGCCATGGTTCGACAAAAAAATCGCTATCCACTCCTGATAGAAACCATTCTAATTCCGATGGTTTTCCTGATGCTGTTCTTTGCATATCCTCCCTTGTTTGTGTTGTTTTCAAGCACGGGTGTAGCCTTTGCATGGCTGGCTACAGCACTTGTTTCTCCGAGATTAATCGATAGTGGGAATGGAACTCCGGCCAAAACCCCGAACATTGTTCCTAGTTTTCCTACAATCAATTGTCCACAATGTAGTGTAGCCAACCCAGTAATCTCGAATGAGCGTCCAATTCGTTTAGAATGTACTGGATGTGGACGAATTATCAAGATCGTCGCATGATGTCAAAACTATCATGAACATCAACGTTCAGCGTGCGGTATGAGCGAAACAGTAGCTGACCTCGTCCTTGATGATGAGCACGTAACAATTGGATTAGAAGATACATTGGTTGAAGGATGCAAAAGGTTGGTAAGTATACCATCTGGTATTCTCGTAGTTCTCGATGATGATGACCAAGTAAAGGGTGTGATTGGACAACGACAGATGCTCAAGGCGATTGGAAATGGCCTTGATGTTACGGAAACAACATGTAAGGAAGTAATGGAAATGGATGTTCTAAAAGTACCTCTGACAGATGCGATCGCTGATGTCATCAAGTCAGTTAATGAACGCATGCCACAAGCAGTCGTTGCAGTAAATGAGGACGGTGGCTTTGAAGGGTATTTCTCTCCAGAAGATTATCGCCAAGCACAATCAATACTCTCAGCAAACCCTTCATTGGGAACGCTTGAATGAAGAACTCATTCGTGCATAAGTAAGAAGTCATTTTCTCGGATAATAGCATAACCGATTCGTTCTAACTGAACGATTGTCCCTACTGGATATTGGTGATTTTCTACTAATCCTTGAATGTGTTCAATGTTCTCTTGTAGAGGAAGAGTTAGTGTCGCTTCTGTGGATGTGTCTGTTGAAACCCAATGAATAATCGGGCGTCTGTCGCTTCGAGAAATCGACCCGATTTGTCCCCCTTCATTGATATCTGCGAATTCCTTTAGGCGGTATGTTGGATGTGTTTCATCTTCCTTTTCTATTAATATTTGATTGCTATTCATTGAGATTATTCTCATACCCATGGATTCATGATTGGGGTGGATCGGGATTTCAATGTGGTTCGGAATATCTCCATGAATGTTTACTGCAACAGGGTGCCGTACAAAGGACAAACGTGGGGCAGCATCGTCAATCTTCTTCGTATTATGTGAGAAGAGAGTCGCTAATGGGACAGAGATATCTTTCTGAGTAACTCCGAGTTCAATCCAGAAGTTCCTGAGGGCTTCAGGTTGTATTCCTCTTAATTGAAGTCCTTGGAGGGTGGGTAATCTTGGGTCATTCCAGCCAGTGTATTCTCCGTTTTCGATGGATGCTCTCATCTTGGATGTAGAAAATCCACCCCATTCGTGCACTTTCACTCGACCCCAATAGATGGTTTCAGGATAGTCCCAGCCAAAGTGTTCGTAGAGTAACGTTTGCTTGCGTGTTGAATCCATAAGATCCTTGCCACGAACAATATGAGTCACACCTTGAAGTTGGTCTTCGACTGCACTTTGGAAATCCAATAAAGGCCATACTCGATAGGTGGAACCGATTTGAGGTCTTGGGTGAGGATTCTTTTGCGTATCCTGGATTCGCAATGCAGGCCAATCTCTTAGTGCAGGATTTTTTAGTTTCATATCGGTCTTAACTCGAACCACAGCATCTCCCGGCTTGTAAGAACCGTCCAACATCATGTTCCATCCTTCTCGATTCATCTCGACCGATTTGTCACGACAAGGACAATTTTCTTTTGTTTCACGATATGAACGAAAATCTTCTGCAGGGCATTGACAGATGTAACCAAATCCTTCTTCGAGCATACGCTCTGCGTAATCGTAATACAACGGGATTCGGTCACTTGCTATGACGATTCGATCAGCAGGGCGGCCTAAGAGCCATTCAACTTCCCGTGGAATGATATCGTATGCGTCTAGCATTGGAGGTTTCACTGTCGTATCGGTGTCGTCAAATCTGAGAATA
>CALBJF010000246.1 GCA_937892665.1 uncultured euryarchaeote
CCGAATGGGTCTACGCCTAAGTCAGACATTGCAGTATGGCCTGATTCCAAAATCCCATTCTCATCAAACATCATCAAAGCAATACCTGGCTCAGAAGAGCCAAGGAAGATTGTTCCATTTATATCGACCATATCACGAAAGAGGACACTGACATGGATGGTGTCATACAGGTCAACATACAAATCGGTCAAGAAGAGATCTTGACTGTTCGCAATGGAAACTGCCCAAACCCATCCCAGTTCCATATTGTATCGAGCAAGGAATGCATTGCCTTCATCAAAATTCTCTTCTTTGCTCAGAGTTGGTAATTCACCAAGGGTCATGTTGCATGCAAGACCTGCACTGCCCAAACAATAGCTTCCTCCAACAATGAGATCACCATCACTCAGCATTGCAATCGAGTCTACTTGGTCGACACCAGAACTTCCAAACGACGTACTAAAATACCATTCATTGGATTCATTTGAAAAGGCAAGAAAACCATCTTTATCGTTGCAAATACCAGTTTCACAAACTTGACTCGAATCATGACCATTTTCTCCAATAAGAATTGATGAAACAAACGTACCGCCTACGGCGACGGAATTATTGGCTAACGGTACAATATCCGTTATCCAATCTTCACTAAAACCTCCAACTGACATGACCCAGCCCAATGTGGCATTCCCTTCTTCTGTGGAAGAGACGAGTTCTAACTCCTGCAAGTTAAGAGGTTCTGGAACGAAAACAGTTGCTAAAACAAGTATCATTAGAACAGAAATCGGTCGATACATGAGCCTCTGAGACACTGCCACTTCATCAATATGTTGCGACTTTGGTTCAACAAAAAACAACGATGTGTTCAAGGACGGTCGGCGTTCGTTCCCACATATGACGCAACGTCGCGGTAACAATAGACGGGGTGGAGACAATCGTCAACAGAAGAAGCGACGCTACGGCGGACCGAGAAAGGCGAATCTTATCGAACAATCTACCAAGGATATTGAAACCTTCAGGACCAAGGCCAACAAGCGCTTTGATTATGAGTTCATGGGCGTTCAACCAATTGGATTCCCTGATGAAATGGAAGAACCTAAGTCCTTCAAATTTGAATGGAAATGCAACCCCGTAAACCTAGCTGATGAAGAACGAATGGCAAATTATGTTGTTCGAAAGGGTGAATTCGGTTGGGTTAACGACGACCGTGTGGATGAAATCGCAGAATTTGGAAAGTCAACCTCGATTGCAGTTGAACAAGCACTTTCCTTGAGATCGGCTCTACTTCAACAGAAAACAGTGTATGGACATCATAGCATGAAGCGAAAAAGTACACAGATGCTTCGAGATTACAAACAAGGAACAAGTGTAGTGGAACTCTCAAAGAAATACGATTTTCCTCCAATGAACATATTCCGAACAATCCTTGCTGAGAAAGGATGGTCGAAAACGAAAATCAAGGAATCGTTCAAAGCGCCTTCACGATTTTCAGAACGAGAACGTTCTGAATTTGAAAGCGCAGAGGAAGCAGATCGTGTTTCAAATGTCGATCAAAGCGAAACCCATCTTCGAGCAGATCTCTTCGAAAACATACTAGCGGATTGGTTTGAAGAACAAGGCGTTCGATTGCGTCGGCAACCTGAATTGGTTAAGGAGCAATCTGTAGATCATGGACGACCAAAGGTCACCCCTGATATCCTCTTCCTCGACCACGTATCCATTAATGGAGAACCTGTTGCTTGGATTGACGCAAAGCATTTCTACGGTGCGGATGTTGAATTCCAACGTAAGAAGATGAAGAAACAAATGATGCGATACATCGACGAATGGGGAAGCGGAGCGATTGTATTCCGCCACAGTTTCTCAGAGAATCTCTTCCTTCCTGGCGTCCTTATGTTGGATGCAAGCCCATTGGATTTGTCTGAACTCGATGCTCATTCTTGATTCATTCGTGATAGAGTGAGCGATGTTTGCTCCACTCCGAACCCAAGTTGTTGAAGTTCAGATGCAAGTATACTGAGTGTTTCTTCTGAAAGGGGTTCGTTGAGTCTAGTGGGTAAAAGAACACAAGACGTTCCAAGCATGCAGAGACGGATTCGAATACTTGCTTGAAGTTGATGAGCCTGAATAATCGAACGAACCGATTCGAGTAAGTCCCGACGCGTTGGTTCTTCAAGCATCTTTGAGGCAGTTGCAAATGTTTGAGATTCTTGCAACAGTTTAGGCCAAACCGTTTCATTCCATTCCAATTCTGATAATGTGTTCACAGCCGCATCACCAGCCTTTGTGATTGTCTTTTTCCAATCAGGATGATCGATGTATTCCGATGTATGTCTCGACCCTTCTGGTTTCCAAATAAGGAGAACTGGGGTTTGAACCCCAAAGCTTCGAGCATGACCTGGACTTGGAGGAGAGCCAGGTATTGTTCGTAATTCAACACCACCCACATAGAGACCGAGAACATCTCCTAGACCACCACGGTATCTTCGTTCAATATGATGTGAGATGCGGAAGTATTGTTCAATCGCGCCTTGATTCGTCATTTCGAAACATGCAAGAGCTGTTGCGCATAGACCTGCTGCTGACATACCAAACCCTTGGCTTACTGGAAGTTCGAGTTCAATGGTCAATGAATAATGAACATCCTCAGGTAAAAGTCGAGCGTTTCGTAATTCATCAATCAGATCAACATACATCTGGGTTTGACCATCAAAGGGTTCTCCATGCGATAGGATATTGACCTCAGTACGGCCTTTCCCTTTTATCTCGAGAACATCACGCTGCCAACCAGCCATTTCTTGCCCTTGTTCTTCGGGTTCGGCTTGTCCAGTAGGATCAATGGTTGCAACAACACCTTTCTCGAGACACATTCCTGCGCCTCGACTTCCTTGATTTCGAGGTAAGATTGCATCATCATGAATTGAGAACAGCAAGGTGATGTGACCACCAACACGAACTGTTGCCATAACGTGTCCACCCCATCAATAGGCATCAACATGGCGGAAAAATCCGCTGTTTGTAGGCTCAAGCAAAGGCTCTGGAGAGGTCTTCGCTGATGTTTTGGAAACGGCTCTTCAGTTCTTCAAGTGCAAGATTGAAGATGGTTGATCCAGGCATTGAGCCATCGGTTTGGAATGAGAAGACGAAACTTCCCTCAACTGGGTTGAGGACGATTGCATCATCGAAGTCACCATCGCGTCCAGTACCTGGGCCGACTTGGTGAAGTGCTTTCTCAAGGTCGAGAACTGTTGCAATATCGGTGCACTTCTTGCTCTTGAACAACTTAGCATCGATTGGACGACCATCAGATGTTGAAAGATCGAGTCCAAACAGAACATCAGCTTTCTTTGGCTTCTTGAGTTCAGCTTCGTAAACAGGCTGGAATGTTACCGCAGATGCTGAAGCCCACTTTGCGTGATCTCGACCACGTCCAAGGGTTGCAAACGCAATGAATTCAAGGAATTGACCTTGAGCGAGGTACGTCAAAGGAATTGATTTCATCTCTTCAGAGATGTCAAACAATGGGTCTGAAACGTTGGTCAGGTCTCCTGCACGAACAACTCGGTGAGGTTCATCACTATCGGAGGATGGACCTTGAACGTTGAGTGTGTAGAGAACTTGGCATGATGGGCAACCTTTGTCATCTTCTGCGAGGTTCAAGCAGGCTTCACATTCATCAGGGAAAGCCATGCCTTCTTCTGGATGTGTTGGAATTGGAAGCATTGCCAATCGGTGTGCAATAACTTCGTCAGGAAGTGCGTTAACCGATTCAAAGATTTCTCCACGATTGTTGTCTTGGTTTACTCCGAGAGTAAACATTACTTTGCTGATAGCCATCTTCGGTACGTCTGCCATAATAGCACGACGTAGTGCGTTTACTTGTGCAGCATCAGTTCCTTCAACAAGAATCTTGATACTGTTCTCTCTTGGCCATCCATCTACGATACTTGCCTTCATTTCAATTCCTCCGAATCAGACACGACGTCCACGACGCCCGCCCTTTTTCTTAGTTCCATCGTGAGCTATAGGTGTTACATCCTCGATTCGAGTGATGGTCATACCTGCACGAGTAAGAGCACGGATAGCTGCTTGAGCACCTGGACCAGTGTTGTTGGCTTTGTTGCCACCTGGTGCACGGTACTTGATGATGAGTTGAGTGAACTCCTTTTCCTTGAGTGTGTCAGCAAGACGTTCTGCAGCACGAGTAGCGGCGAATTGGCCACCACTGTCTTTGGAAGACTTGACAACTTGTCCACCGGAACATGTTCCGATGGTTTCAGCACCAGTAAGATCTGTTGCTGTCATGAGAATGTTGTTGTAAGAAGAAAAGATGTTGACGATTGCTTTACGAGACATCAAGCCTCACCTCCGCCTTCAACTTCTGCTTCTGCACTTGGTGCAGTTTCAGCAGCTTCGTTGACTTCATCAGCAAACGGTTTTGTTGCTTCTGGATCAACTTCTTCTTCAGCGTACTCAGCCAACTCACGGCGTCCGTCAATTGCCTTGCGGATTTCGTGTTCTGGATTGTTAAGATCACTGGAAGGATGGTATTGGATGATTTCTTCCTCGTCACGGTTGACTGGGTAGGAAGGAATCGAAACCTTTTGGTCACCAATGCAAATGTGGCCGTGGGTTACAAGTTGACGTGCTTGCTTGAGAGAGCATGCGAGTCCCTTGTAGTAGACCATTGCTTGAAGACGGCGATTGAGAATAGCTTCAGCATTAAGTGAAAGAATATCGTCAAGAATAGCGTCTTTGGCGATGAATCCCTTGAGGTGAAGTGAGCGAAGAAGATCGTCCTTCTCACGCATTCCGTGACCTTCAGAGGTGTCAAGTGTACCAATCAAGCGCATGGCTTGGCGTCGATGACGGCGGAGTTGGGACTTAGCCTTCCAGATTTCACGCATGTTCTTCAAGCCGTGATTTGCTTGGATGAGGTGCTCTTCTTCGATTCGAGCTTTCTTCCAAGGATGTGGAGGAGTATCGAATTTTGGTCTTGAAAACTTTGGTTCACCCATACTAAATCACTCCTCATTCCTTCTTCCTGCTTACACCGAGTGTAAGTCCACCACGACCATTGCTTCGTCCGCGCTGACCACGTACCTTGTTTCCACTAGCGTGGCGAACACCACGGTAGCACTTCATGGTACGAAGACGGCTGATGTCTTCTTTGAGTGTAAGTTTGACTTCTTGACCAGTCAAGTGCATGTCGTTACCGGTTTCGATGTCTGCTGCACGGTTAACCATCCAGTATGGAACAGTGTTAACGAAGTCTTCGATGGCAAGTCGGAGAGTTTCTTGTTGTTCCACAGTAAGATGTCCTGCCATTCGAGCAGGATCAAAACCAGTTGTGTTGCAGATTTGAATTGCGCTTCTTACCCCAATTCCTTTGACGGATGTAAGGGCTGAGGATAGCGGTTTGAGACCATCCATATCGGTATCTGCCATACGGAGAATGTATGAAAAATCATCTCCTAGTTCTTCTTCCTTTGATTTTGCCATTGAAGTTCACCTATACGATGCGACATGATGTCAAGCAGTTTTCCGACCAACAACCCCTATATCAAGACCGCGATGCAGGGGTCCGATTTCACTGGTCAGGTTTTTCTCCCATCTGAACACAAAAAAGGAGGTGGTTTGAACCTGTGTGTTTGGTCAAAAACGCCTTCCTTCGTCCTTGCCTTCTTTTCAACTGGCGGTCGATATTGCCCTGCAACTTTGGCTGTAAAGATGCATCAAGGCTCATTCGAATGGTCATTGCGGAGATGTCATTTTCCAGTGCCGTCGATACAATTTCGTCGATGTTCTCCTCATCGAGAGGTTTGTCAAGAATTTCAACAACTCTACCTGTCGCTTGGACGAATGGATGATGAGGATTCTTCAACGGCCCATTGTGGTGAATACGAGGTCTTCGAGGAGATGAATCAGCCCATCGAACATTTGCTGCAGTCGACAATTGTTCTGAAATCCAAGCGTCGGCAAGACCAGATTCAACAAGAGCAGCATCGAGAATAGAAACCCATTCATTGCGACGGGCAGTGAGCAAAGGGTGATGTTCATTTGTTGTTTCAACCTCACGTTCTTCAATCACTGAATTGGCAGCTCCAAAGGTTGGAGCAAGGCGAACAAAGCGCTTACTAATGCCTTTGGTTGAGACGTTACCCAACCATAGTTCAAGTCGGTCAACACGTCCGCCGCCTCTCGACATCCACGTCCAAGTCCGATCAATTCCCGGCCAGACCTCTTCAACCAATGATTCGACTTCTTGCCGTCGTTCATCAGTCAATCGGGGTGAAAGGTCGAGGACAATGGAAGGGCCTCGAGACGATTCAGCCAAGTACGGTTTCCACGCTTGGAAAACACTCGGCAGATTTGGTTGCATTTCATCCAGTCCATGGGTGCGAGAATTGCGTGGTCGCGCTGGGTCAAGGTGGAGAAATGAAATACCTCCCATAGACTGAATATCAACAGACTGAATGACATCTTCACTTGCTGTTCCATCGCCTGCAAGGATGGATGACCGGCGGTGCCAGCCTTGATCATAGGTCTGAAATCGCTTTGCGATAGTGTTCAAATTCAAACAACTTGCAATCGCTCGCTCGCGGTCAAGTTCGATTCCTAATGCTGGCATTTTGAGTTGCGAAGCGTATGCAGCCAGCTGGATTCCTGAGCCACACGCACAATCGAGAAGTACGCCTCTTGGAAGGTTGAATTCTGCAACCGCTTTTGCTCGAACCATTGCCACTTGCCAAGGCGTAGCTAGGGGCTTTCCTTCAGTTGCGTGATAGAAAGCAAGATCGTTCATTGTTGCATCCGCAACGGGCGGATGTATCGCTTCTTGTTTTGAGGGGGTCAAGACTTCCATGAACGTCACCTAGTTGGTAATGTCTGACCGTGAGAGGATGCTCTCGAATGGAATTCCCGCCTCAGCAAACGCTTCGACACCGCCTTCTTCTCTGTCGAGAATGCTGATGACTGCAATGACCTTGCATGAGGTGTTTTCGTGAATTCGTTCAACGGCTTTAATCGAAGAACCCCCTGTGGTCGTAACGTCTTCGAGAATGACGACATTTCCGCCTTCAGCAATGGAAGCGCCTTCAATGCCTGGAGGATTGTTGGTTTTTCGGCCACCTCTTCCTTTTGGTGATTTTCGAACCATGAAGCCCTTGCGCTTGTCGCTTTCGGAGCCTGTGATAACGATAGCAGTCAATGGGACAGCACCCAATTCAAGGCCTCCAACA
>CALBJF010000247.1 GCA_937892665.1 uncultured euryarchaeote
TGAGAGGCTCCATAATACGGCGAAACCGTTCATATTCTTCTGCAGTGCCAAAATCGGTCAGGTCGCCAGAGACAAAGGCCATATCTACAGGGCCAATATCTAGCAACATCCTATTGATCGTTTCAACACAGGTTTTGAGCGGTACCGCAGTATCGACCCGCCCATAAGCGAATTCGCCTTCGCAGACGATGTGCGGGTCTGAAATTTGAATAATTCTAGTCACGCCGCGACTTTTTCTTTTGATAGGAGCATCAAAGCCTCAGGTTCGATATTGACCTTGACAGTTTCGCCAACTTTTGGGGCGTTTTGACCCGTATAAATCGATGTCAGCAAGTTAGGCATGATACCCTTGATTCCAACTCGGTAATGTGTCCCAAAAAATGTTATGGTTTCGACTTGACCTATCAGTGGTCCATCTTCGTTAATTTGGACATCCTCGGCCCTGACATAGATATTATGAGCATTACCATCGCTTGGAAGTTTTAGCAGACCCCCCATGAGTGTCAGTACATTACCTAAACTTTTGCCGTCAAGATGCATAGCATTGCCAACAAATCCTGCCACAAACGAAGAGTTTGGATTGTGGTAAAGTTCTTCTGGGGTTCCACTTTGGACGACCCGTCCATCGGCCATCACCGCAACCCGATCTGCAATTGCCATCGCCTCGTCCTGATCATGAGTTACAAAAATTGCAGTGATTTGGAATTCACGCAGAAGAATTGCCAATTCGTCACGAAGGGTCTCGCGTAAGGATGCATCCAGAGCGGAAAGAGGCTCATCCAACAAAAGTAGCCTCGGGCGGGGTGCAATGGCACGCGCCAGTGCCACTCGTTGGCGCTGGCCACCCGAAAGTGTTGTAATTGCTCGCGATGAGAATTTCTGAAGTTGACACATTTCTAAAACTTCTGTCACTCGGGACCCAATTTCCCACTTTGACAATTTTTGCATTTTCAAACCGTAGCCTATATTCGCACCTACGGACGTGTTCGGAAACAAAGCGTAAGACTGAAAAACCATACCAACCTTTCGGCGTTCAACTGGCAGAGCAGTGACGTTGTCGTCGTCAAACCAAATCGCGCTGCCCAAATCGGGCGTTTCTAAGCCTGCGATGAGTCGTAGCAAAGTTGTTTTACCACAACCAGATGGTCCAAGAAGGGAGACAATCTCCCCTGTTTTGACAGTGAGTTCTGTGGACAAAAGGGCTCGTGTTCCGTCTGGGTAAGTCTTGGCCGTATTCGTAAGGTGTAGGGTCATTGGGATATCCTCTGAGCGCGTGATGAGGCCCATTGCATGGCCATCAAAAGCGGAACGATGAGTACGAAGAAAACGAGGGTGTAGGCAGAAGCAACCTCAAGCC
>CALBJF010000248.1 GCA_937892665.1 uncultured euryarchaeote
AACTAAAAACAGCACTTAAGGGCAATACTGAGGGAGACATTACCATCCTTTTTTCCCGAAGTTCAATCGTACAAGAAGTAAACGTGATTCCAATCACCGAGCCAAAAGCTCCAACTGTTTCTGCCTGTGAAGGAAATCGATTCTGGAAAGCGACTACTCGGACTCTTCAGAAGTTGTAGGGCTGAGAAGGGAGAGTTTTTCCAGAGATACATGAATTGGCGGCAGATAATCTGCAATCCTATGCCGCGTTGTTTTTGGTGGATACAAATAGTCTGACAAAGCCATGTCTATGACGTCTTGCTTGGTTATTTTTTCGAGTTCTGAAGCTGGCCACAATTCTATGTCAATAGAGTCATTCTCAAAGTAATCGACAACAATCACAGGTATCCGGGCAAGTTCAAGACGCATTGCAACAGCGTGTCGATGATGGCCATCGAGAATTGCTCCGGTTGTTTTGTCAACGATCAGGGGTTTAGTGAATCCATTCCATCGAAGAGTCATATCAAGTAACTTTTTCATGTTCTTAACTTTGATTTCTTCATGAGGTTTGAGCCACTCGAGGGGAACAAGTCGCACATCAGATTCCTCCCAAGCCATAACATTGCCAATCAAATTCAGAGGATAATGCTTTTTCTTACTTGAGCACCGGGTAACATGAGGGAGATGTATGGAACCGACTAGCGGCCTCAATGCAAAACCCCTAACTCCAGAACTTATAGAGATGGTTCGAAACCTTCCATCTAGCCTGTTAGAGATTGTTAATTGGTTTGAAAAAGAAGGCCATTCTGTTTGGATTGTTGGTGGAGCAATAAGGAATGCATTGCTTGAAATACCCATTGTTGAATATGATTTAGCAACCACAATGATTCCTGATAAGATGAAGACGTACCCTGATATGATCCCTACTGGAGAGAAATTTGGTACGATCACGTTTCGTTCAAAAGGCGATTTTTATGAGATTACTACGCTTAGAACTGAGAAAGGATACGGTGATGGACGACGACCAGATGAAGTCGAATGGGGACTTTCTCTTTCCGTTGATTTGTCTCGTAGAGATCTGTCTATGAATTCAATGGCTTTAGATGTCAAAAAAGCCGTTTATTATGACCCATATGGAGGCTTTGATGATCTACAACGAAAACGGATATGTGCTGTGGGTGAACCGAAGTCAAGACTTTCAGAAGATGCATTACGAATCTTGCGAACATATCGTTTCATGGATCAAGGTGTTGCCGGGGTTTGGAAACCTGAACGTGGCCTAGCCAATGCATTGAGGTCGACAAGAAGTATGCTTTCAAGGATAGCTGCTGAGAGAATTTGGGCAGAACTGAAACGAATACTCATAGGTAAAAACGCTTCAAAAATCCTTCAGCAGATGGCAGATGATGGAATCCTTCGTCAAATCTTTAATTTTGACTGGATGTTAGATGATTATCGTATTCATTCACTCGACTCACTTGATGGCGATGATGTACTTGATAGGCTTGCTCTACTCTTCCGTGACGCACCTAATACGGCCTGTGAAGACGCCGCCAAAACTCTCAAACTCAGCAATCAAGAAAAGAAAACACTCATCTTCCGCCACCTTTGTCTTGGCCATATTCCAGAACTTTTCGATTCAAGTCTGCGTATACATCGATATGTTCTTGGAGATTGGGCCCAGCAACATCTTAGAATTGAAACCCTTTTCGCACCGTTGAATCAAGGGAGGCATTCTAAGGATGAAATTCAACAACGTATTTCTCGAAACCGATCTTTGGTTACGAGCAAATCATCAAAATCATTAGCGACAGGGGAATGGATAATGTCTCAAACAAATGTACAGCAAGGCCCAAAACTCGGAGCACTGA
>CALBJF010000249.1 GCA_937892665.1 uncultured euryarchaeote
GGTTGTCAGGTCATGTCATGCCCGAACCTATTCTTCTCGAAGTCGGTATGAAAACGCCTGCCTTTACTGCCACCGATTCAAATGGAGTAACCCATACATCGGCCGATTACATCGAAAGGGGTAAAAGCGTCATCTTGTATTTCTACCCGAGAGACTCAACTCCTGGTTGCACTAAGCAAGCCTGTGACTTCCGAGACAACATGGCTAGACTAAAATCCGAAGGCTACGAAGTGCTCGGCGTTTCCAAAGACTCTGAAAAGTCACATCATAATTTCATTTCTAAACAAGACCTGAACTTTCCATTACTCCTTGATACGGAAGGATCTCTCCATGATCAATTTGGAACATGGCGCATGAAAAAGAACTACGGCAGAGAATACATGGGATGCGTCCGCTCAACGTTTGTCATCGGCCCGGAAGGCACAATCGAATGGTGTAGATACAATGTTCGAGCCAAGGGGCATGTTGAGATGTTACTTCGTGAGCTTTCAATGGAAGAGTGAACACTATGCAAGAGGACATCGGAGGGAACATAGTCCCCCTCAACGCTACGTCGAAAGCTTACGAACCCTGCTATATTGGCAAAGGATTAGTCGCTGGAAACGATATTGTCATAGGAGCAATGTGCCATATCGGACGTTCAGTAGAAATTGGCGATGGGACCAAAATACAAGGATCCACCTACATCTCCGATTGCACTAAAATTGAATCAAACGTATTCATAGGACCAAATTCCACCATTCTAAACGACAAGTACCCTCCCTCAGGAGATCAAATGAGATGGTCGTTAGTAACTATTCGTGAAAAGGCTGTTATTGGTGGAGGTACAACGATTCTTCCCGGCGTAACCGTCGGGGCAAATGCCGTACTTGGTGCCGGGTCAGTTCTAACTAAATCCATACCTGATGGCGAAGTTTGGAAAGGCAACCCTGCCTCGTTTCATATGCAACGGAAAGACTACGAAGAAAGGAGAAGTTGAGATGGAAGGCAGGCAACACGTTATTGAATTTCTTACAAAATGCCTTGAATATGCGGATGCATCGATCCTTCGCAAGCAGGCCAGAGGGGACACAGAAGAGGTGCCTCAATGGGAAACCTACCGAGAATTTACTCGCCACGCATTGGACGAAATCCAAGCTGGTGAACTCAACCGGTGGTTCCCAAAGGAAACTCCAACCCTCCATCAAGAAGGCTCAAAGCATGACTTAGGCGACATGGAACACAAGGCACGTTCACTCTTTCTTTCGAATCTAGTTAGCCCAAGACCTCTCGTGATGCTTGGTACTGAATCGAACAATGGTATCCGCAATGTAGCACCATACACCTCGGTTTCCATCGTTGCAAATTCACCACCGCTCGCAGTGATATCCTTGTCAGTAAACAGAGAAGATCGTGTCCGCGACTCTCTGATTAATCTCAGAGAAAACGGAAAAGCTGTCCTTAATTTCCTTCAACCGAATCAGGAAAACGCCCACCTCGTTGAAAAAACATGTATACCGATTCCAAGAGAAGAAAGTGAATGGGATGTATTCTCGATCGAATCTTTAGAATCCAATAGACTCATTATGAAAGATGCATCAATGGCAATCGAAGCAGAAGTCGTGGCAGAACACGATTTACCAGAGGCAAAAGCAAGTCTTGTAGTATTACGACTAACCAAGTTAATTGTCCCTGGAGAACATCTTCCAACGGAATCAGTTCACCTACTATGCCAACATGGATTGAATCGATTAATGGCTACGCCAACTGCATGGGATTACAACATCGAATCCAATGTTTGACGCAGCCCAACTTCAAGTGAGGTCGTTGCAGACCAGCCCAGAGAGTTCTCTGCATCCACAAGATGCGGTAAGCGACGTAATGAATCGCCGGGATAGCCTTCTGTCATCTCAACTTTTACCGATGTATTTGTTTTTTCATTGACCAGTTGACAAATTCTCTTCCCTAAATCAAGCATTGAAATCTCTTCTGTGGAACCAAGATTAAACGAGCGACCAGAAAGGGATTCTCCACTCTTCAAACAGGAATCCAAACGACCTGAGAGCGCAATACCTTGAACAATATCGTCAACCCATGTTAGAGAACGGGTTTGGTTTCCATTCCCATGAATGTGTACAATATTTGAATTCAGGGCTGAGCGCATCATCATGGTAACAACTTGCCCATAGTCATCTTGACTCAAACGGGGACCATATCCATTGAATGGACGTACAATACGTCCATCGAGTCCTTGACGAACAGCATGTTGAACCGCTAGTTCACCAAGATATTTGCTAGCCCCATAGGCATGGCGTTGATGATGAGATGGGTGAGTGAAAAGAGAGGGTTCAAGATCACCGAGGGGCATTACTTCTGAATTTCCATACGCTTCTGGAGAAGAAGTGAATACAAATCTACACTTATTTTTTTCTGCGAATTCAATGGCTCTTAGTGTCGAATTTAGATTTACATCCATAACCATTCTCGCCTCTTCATGGAACCATTTTGTTCCATTAATAGCAGCGAGATGATAGACAACATCGATAGAGGATGGATCTGGAATCGAATCGTAGGAGGACGCTTGACAAGCATCTGATTCAAGAAGTGTAATCCTGTTCAGGATATGCTCTATGTGTCCTAGTTTACCTCTCCAAAAATTATCGATAACGACGATTTCATCATCGAATTCAAGCAGATGTTCAACCAAACTCGAACCGAGGAAGCCTGCTCCACCAGTTACGAGTACTCGCATAATGTTCACGCCCGTTCTAACACAGTAATCCTAACAATGCCATCCTCGCGTTCAAAGCGAATCGAATCACCATCGTTAACGAGCATGCACGGATCTTCTTCAAACCCGTGACCATATGGGACATGGAGCAATGAGCAAGCTGGTAATGTAAGCGGGCATACATCACGATTAGCGATAGCTTTGGGGCCTTTGCCTTCGTACAAGAGTCCCATCAAAACGTAGGGGGCAACCGTTGAACCAGACCCTTTTGGATAAATGAGAATCTTATTTTCAATTGCTCTTCCATCAAGCGGATGTCCTGCTTCTTCGATAATACCCGTGTCGCGATTAACATAGCCAAGATACGTTATCGGAACGTCTGTAACCATAGCAACTCCTTCGATACAAAAATCCTCTTGTGAATCAAGTCCCTTTCCAAGAATGGTGCATTCCCCATCCTGATGAGTTTTAGCAGAGGTTTGACCTCCATGGGAGGAATGTGATAATTCAGGTCTTGGGCCTTGGCTAAGAGATGGATGAACGGCATGGCGAACACATTCATCGATTGGCGCTACGCTGGTAGGAATACGATTGAGCCCACTTGTGAGATAATGTTCGGCTTTCATCGAGTTTGTTAGGAGATGATTGTATTTCTCGCGATTATACGGCGTCACTTCCGGACATGTGTCAACCAAAACGAGGGCTCCTGCTTCCTCTAACATTGACAAAGTACCATCTGCTTCAGCGAGAGCATAGTTTTCTTGACTTGTGAAAACCCACAAACGTTGATCATCAATTTGTTCTCCAAATTCCATGTGGGAGCGTAAGGCAGAAGCAGTCGTCCTCATTTCCTCCAGACTGGCTTGAGGACAACCGATAACGACCAAATCCACTTGACCTTCTGGTTTTAGCTCCTCATATCGATGCATAAGGTCGGCTTGAGTGAATTCCAACTCGCCCTGCCATTCGACGTTTGAAAAATCCTCCAATGATTGTAATGAATGGCCATCAACCCACATCATTGGCGTACCATAGTTTGCCGCTGCTGCTGTCAGTGCCTTCTTACGAGCAAAGGAAATGTAACCCGGTAAACCTTCAACATAAGGCATCGGTCCAAACGGAAGATTCCATTCTGGCTTGGCGTTTCTACCAATCCAATCCCCTAGAATGGAGTAATCAGAAAGTGTTTCAAGTTCGCAAGATATCTTGACCCGAATGTTTGGAATCCTATGTTCGAGAAGGTGTAAACCCCATTCAGGAGCATATCCTGTCAATGCAGTGGCTAAAGCACTGAGTCCTGATTCTCTGTTAGTAATGAGTGATGTCCACGTATTTGTATAACAGACTGCATTTGATTCAGCCCATGAAGCGGTTTCACCCTCAATCTCAATTCCTCTGTCATAAGGCGTACAAGAAAGGGTTGATTCAATGCCTAATCGATCATAGGCTTGGACAATCTCAAATTGCTGTTCTAGAAAATCTGGCCAAGCAATATCCATTTCCTTCATTTTTCCTTTATCGCATCCTGCGGAATTCAACGTTGTTGGAATTACAACAGTCCCATTTTCATCACCACTGAGATCCTTCAAGAAGCGACGTAGCCCGTGGCCTCCCGTGATGACTGAGACGCCTGAAACGTGAGCATGGTCAACTTCGACAAATGCGGATGCTTTTGCAGTACGTGCTAAGTCGACAACAAGACGAGCTGCCTTTTGTCGAGTAGCCCCTTCCAACCCTTCGAGTTGTTGTGATAACCTCTCAGGCAGGTGCATATTATCATCGAAGTACTGGCGCTTCATCAAGACTCGTATGATTGACCGATGGTTTTGATACCGTTGACGTCACTCCACCAATTATGTCCTCATCTGAGAACAATAACCAAACAGCCCGCGGAGATAGACAACAAACCCGTTTCCTATCTCTCGAGAATGCAAAACGTATTCTCAAAACAACCGTCGTGCTAAGTGCACTTCTTCTGTCGATTTGGGCAGTCGTTCTCAATCAAGCTCTCGAGCCTCTGTCCGATGAAAATATTGAGGACAGTGTCCTACTTGTCGAAACAGAAGGAAGAGAGGCCGACGTCTATTGTCCAGAAGGTGGAGCAGACATATTTCTTGGAACTGATTTCGATGGGAACGGTAAACTGTCAACAGATGAAATAACCTCAAGCACCAAAGTTTGTCACGGTCAACAAGGCCTTTCGGGTCCTCAAGGTCAACAAGGCTATGATGGAATCAATGGTGAACATGGGAATGGAAGTCTTGTTAATCTCACAGCCTTATCCCCAGGAATACCTTGTCCATTTGGAGGAATACAAGTGCAGTCAGGTATCGACGCCAATCGGAACCAATTCTTGGATTCGACCGAAGTAGAGACAACCTCACATCTTTGCGATGGACGATTAGGTGAGGATGGAGAAACTGGTGAAGATGGTAACAACGGAAGCCAGGGCTATTCTGCCCTTATCGATCAGCAACCTGCTCCGACCGCCCTTTGTTCCAAAGGTGTAGTCATGCGATTTGGTGTTGATGATGGCATCGATGGAGGAATAGCAGGCGATGGGATTCTCCATGATGATGAAGTCCGTGAATCCCTCCGAATCTGTTCTGAAAAATTGTATCAGGGGATTGTAGGGGATATGAATTCAGGCGTAACAAATGGATATTCCTCTACATGTAACCAAATTTCTTTTGGAAACACGGTTTTAGTCTCCGCAAATAATGGTATCAATGGCTGCGAGTTATGGATGCTTGATGTCGATAATACGCCTCTTCTTTTGAAAGATATTCATCCATCAGGTGATTCTATTCCTGGTAAAATCCTTGGGCTTCAATCCATGGAGACTGAACGTGGATTACGATTCGTTTTTGATGCTGATGATGGTATTCATGGACGTGAATTATGGGTCTCAGATGGAACTGCTTCAGGGACACTAATGGTTGGAGATATCGAGACTGGAGATGGGATTGATTACACAAGTGAAATCACAGAATGGATGAACGGAGTTGTGTTCACCACGAATGGGCAACAAGGACAACGGATGTGGTGGACAAATGGAAGTGTGACCACTTCGATCTGGCAAGCGCCTTGGCTTACAAGCAGTGCAAGTTCAGACTTGATGAACCAATCTTCATCTCTCTCATCCTTAGGTCAAAACATGTTGCTTGGTGATGATAACCGACTTTGGTTTGCAGCGAAAGAAGCCAATATTGGTCTCGAAGTGATGCAATTGGATTCTCAGGGAACAATAACGATGTATGATCTTCATCCATTTGGAGATTCTTCACCATCAGAAGCAATGCTTTCCAACAATGGTCTGGTGCTCGTAGCTGGAGATGGAACTGGCCGTCAACTGGCATATCTCGATGGCACTGGTGGCCTTCAATGGCTCACTTCGATGACGAAGGAAGGTACGACAACTCCCGTTACAACAATGGCTCCTAAGTTTGGATTGCATCAAATCGGAGATTCAATTATCTTCGATGTGGTTTATCGTGGCGCAGACGCCACATTATTCTCATACTCCTTTGCAACCTCAAACCTCGTTGAATTGAGTTCAACAATCCTTGCTCCAGGTCATAGTCTCCAATCCGTTACTAATGGAAATACGATTTGGTTTGACTGTGTCCTTGCTAGTACAGGTATGGAGTTGTGTCAAACGGACGGAACGGTAGAGGGGACTCATCTAACAGTTGATCTGATGCAGGGAATAAGCAGTAGTCTTCCTCAAGCGTTACTGTACACGGATTCTACATTGTTCGTTCTCGCTGAAGGGATTGATGAAACAGGAACCAATAGCGGTCATGCATTATGGGCTATCGAAAATCAAGTGGCTACAGTGGCTTTTGACCCATATACTGGGATAGGCAATGATTCAAGCGCAGGAACGTACGGAGGATTAATCGCTTCGTCCACGCACGTATTTTTCATTGCTGATGATGGAATACATGGGCACGAGTTACATCAATACCTCTTACCATCGATTCAAGATCAATGGGTCGTTTGGAGTTGAACTCTGTCGATGCAATACGAGCAGGAGATTCCAGGAACATACGCTGGGTCCAGTTGTTGTTCTGGAAGTAAAGGCTCTCTGCATGCGAAGCATACGGTGGTTCCAGTTTCTGTTAAGTCAGGCTTTAGAGCAACTCGCTTATCGAATACAAAGCACTCTCCATCCCAATGATCGCCTCCAACTTCTTGGAAGTAACCAAGAATACCGCCTTCTAATTGTCTGATGTTCGTAAAACCTGCATCTCGCATGATGACACTCGCTTTTTCACATCGTACACCACCAGTACAGAACATGACGATTTGTTTGTCTTTGAGTGAATCATCCATGTTTGCTACTGCTTCGGGAAAGGCTCTGAAGGTTTTGATGTCGAGTTCAATTGAATTGTGGAAACTGCCTAACCGAGTTTCATACGTGTTTCTTGTATCGAGTAAAACAATGTCTTCGTCATTTGAAAGACGTTGATGCAGTTCATTTGGAAAGATTCGCCCATCCTCGGAATCGATACGATCAAAGTTTGGAAGACCTACTGAAATGATCTCGTTTTTTAATCGAACATTCATTCGATTAAATGGTTGTGAATCTGAAGTCGATTGTTTAAACGAAATATCATTGAAGCGCTCATCTTGAAGAACCCAATCTCGAAATTGAACAATGTTGGATTCAAGGCCAGCAACAAAGATATTGATGCCTTCATAGCTCAGTAGAATAGTACCCTTCAATTCGAGTGAATCACACTTTTGCTTGAACGGTTGCCGAAGATTATCCCGATCGGGGATTGTAACGAATTTGTACCCAGCAATGTTGAGGTACTTCTCCGTCATGATTGACCCTCCTGCTTTTCCCTCTTATCTTCACCGATTAACGACGCCAATCATGGCGACTTGCGAGAGGATGTCGCCAGCCTTGGCCGAAAGCACGAGGGGATACACGAGGCGCAGGTGCCATTTGCCATCGCTTGTGTTCATTGGCCTCAAGTCGTCTAAGCACCGTAACAACAGTTTCCCGATCATGTCCTTTTGCTGCAATTTCATCCGCTCCAAGGCCATCTTCAATGTGATGCTTTAGGATTGAATCAAGAACAGGGTATGGAGGTAGTGTATCATCATCACGTTGGTCAGGAGCAAGTTCAGCAGAAGGGGGTTTGGTCAAGGTTGAATCGCTTACAGGAGCGACCTTTCCATCATGTACAGCTCGACTGTTGAAGACGTTTGCAAGACCATACACTTCCATCTTGTAGACATCACCGAGAGGCGTGTACCCTCCGGCCATATCGCCATAAAGGGTGCAATATCCTTGGGCTAATTCAGATTTGTTTCCAGTTGCAATCGCCATACGGTGTTGGGCGTTTGCGTGGGACATGACAAGAATTGCCCGCAATCGAGCCTGAATGTTTTCTCGAGCAACAGGAGATCCGTTCGTCAACACTGATTCGATTTGATTCTCAACCAGATGATGGAGGTCATCGATTGGAAGAGAATCATATTCCATTCCCAAAGACACAGCAGTATGCTTCGCATCTGATTTTGAGTGCTCGGATGAGAATCGAGAAGGCATCGAAAGACCGAGTACATTCTCAGGTCCTACTGCTGCACAGGCTACACATGCGGCAACTGCAGAATCAATACCTCCGCTTAAGCCAAGAACAATTCGCTTAATTCCAGATTTTCTACAATAATCGCGGAGACCTAATACGACAGCATCAGCAAGAGCCTCGAGAACTGTTTCCTCATCCTGTTCCAGTTCACTCTCTCCAGAAAGTTGAATCAAACCAGTACTCTCGCCTTCTTCCATTGAAATCCAT
>CALBJF010000250.1 GCA_937892665.1 uncultured euryarchaeote
CCTTCAGCAACACTTGAAGATGGTGTGATTGGGTACCAGGCAAGAAGTTGGACGCCCCCGAAAATAGAACCAAGTGCAACTGCTTCATTTCCTTCGAAAAAGAACCGATCTTGTTCAACAGATCTCTCTTGGACAACGTATGGGTCTTCTTTCGTAAAGTTCTCCCTGGCATGAGTTCTGCCAAGTTCGAGCGCTGTTTTGTTCAGTTCTATCGCTGACTCTTTTCCTTTAAATTGGCCAGCCACAGCCTTGTGCAGAGCCTCATCTGTGATTCCAATAATTTCAGCCAGGGCACCTACGTAAACAATATTTGTCACAAGTTTAGCCAACTTTGGGCTAAGGCTTCGAGCGAGTTTCGTCATAGGGACTGGATACGAAAAGACATCTGTTCGGTCCATTGGTAACTTGGAATCGGTGTTCCATATGACGACGGATCCTGGTTCGAGTGATGCAAGATCCTCTGCCCATGTTGCTTTGTTGACAAGAATTTGGATGTGAGTGCGGTCACCAGGGGCTTGGTATCCTTGGTCCGACAAGCGTACTATGTACCATGTTGGAAGTCCCGAGATGTTTGAAGGGAAGAGATTCTTTCCTGATACAGGAACGCCCATGTCGAAGAGTGATTGAAGTAGGATTAAGTTGGCTGATTGAGAACCAGTACCGTTTGCAGTTGCTATGTTAATGGTGAAGTCGTTTACGATGGTATCCATCTCTTGTATCTCCCCAAGGGCAAACGTCCTAAGCCGACGCCGCCCTCTTATTCTGTCCCCATCGCTTTCATCACTTCAACATGTTGCCGTAATAACCTCAAGAATGTCCGGCCGAGAAGGTCAAAACAAGGAATCGATTCGGCTGTGACATGGCGGACGAAGCATTAACCGAAGCATGGAAAAAAGCGGGCAAGGAAATTACCAAGGGAAAAAACGAGGGAGCACTCCTAACCCTTCGTCTTGCAGACCCACAGGCAAGCGATGCAATGACGGGAAGGCTCGTCGGAGAAGCACTTTGGAATATTGCAAAATCAAATGATTCAAGATCGGATTATCGTAAAGCTGCTATGTTCTTGCGAGAAGCCAGAAAGAAAAACCCAAAGGACAAGAAAACGGGTGAACTCTACAATAAACTCCGCAATGAGATGCAAGACAAGCGAATCGGTGAAACCCTTATTCCTAAGTTATTCAACAACGGAGGGCCAACATTAGCAGGTATTATCGCTCTTCTTGGAGGATTTATTTTCGTTCTCGCTGTCATTATGGTCGCAAATTCGGAATCAACGACAACAGACGCCATTGAGCTCAATCTTTCTTGGTCAGAAGGTGGCGTTGACAAAGAAGGAACCGTAGTCATAGAACTCTATCCTGACGAGGCACCAGTTCACGCTGAGAACTTCAAGCAACTAGTCAGTCAAGGCAAATACGATGGGACAACATTCCACAGAGTGATCGATGACTTCATGATTCAAGGTGGAGATTTCACAAACGGTGATGGTACAGGTGGCCATGCAATCATTTGGGATGGATACTGTAACGGACAAGCAGAGGCCAGTTCCTCGGATTGTCCTTCGAATCAATGGACTATAGGAGACGAGGCGGACAACGGCCTTCTCCACGATACATGTGTCATCTCCATGGCCAAAACAAGCGCTCCTCACACTGGAGGCAGCCAATTCTTCCTTATCCCAGAAGATAGTAACGAGGGTAATGGGCCAGGATGGCTTGATGGTGTACATACTGTATTCGGCAACATCACCTCAGGTTGCGACCATGTCACGTCCATTAGCAATCTGACAACAGGGCAAGGAGACAAACCTGTGAGCGAAGTCGTAATTGAATCGGCTGTATTCCTCGGAACCGAAGAAGTTGACCCTTGGTACAAATTCTGGTGAAGCAGCCAAACCAGCGAACAGTTCGCTTGATTAGGGGGGCACGATTCCCTTGAAACATGAGCGATTCAGACCCATTCAATGCAAAGCGTGAACTTGACATTGGTGGCGTATATTTTGCACTACAAGCACTTGATGATGCTGGAATCCCAACCGCACATCTCCCATATTCGATGAGAGTCTTATTGGAAGGAGCACTTCGAAATTGCGATGGGTTCCTCATCCGTGAAGAGGATGTGAAGTCGATTGCTGGTTGGCAAGCCAACAGCGAGCGTGGAGAAATCCCGTTCCGTCCTTCTCGGGTGATTCTTCAAGATTTCACAGGTGTTCCTGCAGTTGTTGATTTAGCGGCACTTCGTGATGCAATGGTACAGATGGGCGGGGATCCAGAAAAAGTCAATCCACAAGTCCCAGTAGATTTGGTCATCGATCATTCGGTTCAAGTCGATGTTTCAGGTTCTCATTCTGATGCATTAAGTCTCAATTTAGATATTGAATACAACCGAAACATGGAACGTTATACGTTCCTAAAGTGGGGACAACAATCACTCAACAACTTCCAAGCAGTACCTCCTTCAAGAGGAATTGTTCACCAAGTCAATCTTGAATTCCTAGCCAGTGTTGCTCGACAAGAAGACAACGTTTGGCTCGCAGATACGTTGGTTGGAACCGATTCACACACGACGATGATCAACGGACTAGGCGTCCTTGGATGGGGTGTTGGTGGGATTGAAGCAGAGGCTGTTATGCTCGGCCAACCGATTTACATGCTTTCTCCAGATGTCGTTGGTGTTCGGCTTATTGGGTCTCTCAACAACGGCGTCACTGCAACAGATATGACACTTCGAATCGTCGAGATTCTTCGTAACCATGGTGTTGTTGGAAAATTCGTTGAATTCTTCGGTGAAGGAATGGTTGCTCTTTCTCTTGCTGACCGAGCAACAATCGCAAATATGGCTCCAGAATACGGGGCAACCTGCGGATTCTTCCCTGTTGATGAGCGTACAATGGAATATCTCCGGCTTACTGGGCGTGATGAAGAAGCCGTTCAAGGGGTTGAGTCATTTGCAAAAGCACAGGGTCTGTGGTACAATTCCGAAGATGCTGAAAAGTCCTATAGTGCAGTTCTAGAACTCGACCTATCTACTGTTGAACCTGCTCTTGCAGGGCCAAAAAGACCTCAAGACCGTGTTGATTTGAAGAACATGAAATCACATTTTGTTCATTCCTTAACCCACGAAGTGGGTCATCAAGGCCATGGATTACAAACTTCGGATTTGAATCGAGGAGCTATTGTTGAAAGAGATGGCCAAATGTATGATATCAATCATGGTGACGTTGTTATTGCTGCAATTACATCCTGTACCAATACATCGAACCCAGACGTCATGCTCGCTGCTGGTCTCGTCGCTCGAAAAGCTCGAAATCTTGGTTTGGATGTCAAACCCTGGGTTAAGACATCACTGGCTCCAGGTAGCAGAGTTGTAACAGAATATTACGAGGCAACAGGTCTGCAAGAAGATTTGAACGCCCTCGGATTCCACAATGTCGGCTATGGATGCACAACATGTATTGGAAACTCGGGCCCATTGCCTGAAGAAATTGAAGCAGCGATCGATGCTGAAGATCTCATTGTTGGAAGCGTCATTTCAGGAAACCGAAATTTCGAAGGTCGCGTTCATGGTAAGGTCAAGGCATCTTACCTCGCTTCACCTCCACTTGTTGTTGCTTATGCCCTCGCAGGTTCACTTGAGATCGATTTGACCAACGAACCTCTTGGTGTTTCGAAAGACGGAGTGCCAGTTATGCTTTCAGATATTTGGCCAAGCGATGAAGAAATTGCAGAAGCGCGGTCAGTGATTACACCTGAGATGTTCAAACAACGTTATTCAGATGCAATGAATGAGCCACGATGGGATTCTATCCCGTCTGAAGCAAGTCCTCTCTACCCATGGGAAGATGCCTCTACATACATACGCCTACCATCTTTCTTCCAAGACCTGTCTCCAGAATCTGTTCCGATTCAACCGATTCACTCGGCCAAGGTTCTTCTCAAACTCGGAGATTCGATTACAACCGATCACATTTCACCCGCTGGAGCATTCCCTGCGGAAGGCCCCGCTGGCCGATGGTTGACTGAGAGAGGTGTCCAACAAAGAGACTTCAATTCGTTTGGAAGTCGCCGAGGTAACCACGAGATTATGATGCGCGGTACGTTTGCAAACGTCCGAATTCGTAATCAAATGGCTCCGGGGACTGAAGGTGGATTTGCCCTTGACCATGTGAGTGGCGAAATTTCGTCAGTATACGAAGCGGCAATGAACAGCGATGCTCCTATGGTTGTTCTTGCAGGTTCACAATACGGAACAGGATCTTCACGAGACTGGGCTGCAAAAGGAACCTATCTGCTCGGTGTAAAAGCAGTCATCGCTACTTCATTTGAACGAATTCATCGTTCAAATCTCGTTGGTATGGGCGTGTTGCCATTGACGTTTGTTGAAGGGGAGTCTCATGAGACACTCGGCCTTGATGGGACAGAAATGTTTAGCATTCCAGTAACAGACGAAGTCCAACCCCTACAGTCTCTAACTGTAACAGCCGACCATCCTGATGGTTCAAGCAAACAATTCGAAGTCTCAGTCCGTCTCGATACGCCAGTTGAAGTTGAATACTATCGAAATGGCGGGATTCTTCATACCGTTCTTCGACAATTGGCTTCCTGAATTCGTCGATATGTTGAAATGAAAGAGCAGGAGTGAAAACGCATGGCCTCAGGAGATGTACGATTTGTTTTCCGTTCCGAGGAAACAGATGTCAACGTTACAATCGAAGGTCAAAAGGAATGGGTTGCTAAGATCGTCGAGGAACTTGGTCTCTCAGAAGTTGGTCTGACAATGCCTCTTGGAGGGGCTTTTACTCAATCTCTCATGTCCAAATCATCTGCCCAAGAGGGCGATGATGAGCCTGAATCAGATGGGCCTTTGGACATGGGTCCAACGCCAGATCCTAGTCGAATTCCAACCGTTCGCCGCCCTATTGGAGCACTCAATATTGAGGCTGAATTAGCAAAAATTGGCCTTGAACCTCCAGGTGAAAATGATGTTATCGAACTCATCGAGATGTTTTCAGAACTCGAAAAGCCACGTCCTATCCAGGGACAAATGAGCATTGACCCAATGGCAGAAGCATGGCTCCGTGAACTTATGCGGCTCGTTGTACGAGATGGTGCGAGAACAGCTCTCGCCACAGAGGTGATTGAAGAAGTTGCGAGTTCGAAACTTGGAAGTCGAACTGGAGTTGAATTGACGGTTTGGTTAGAGTCGTTATTTGCAGCAGGAAAACTCGTAAAAATCCACGGTGGAGATGCCGTTGGGTGGGGTCCTTCACCCCGTTGGCTGAGTTGAGAAATAAAACGTCCTTTTTTTAGCACAATTCCGCTCTGTGTAACGAAGCGGGACATCAAAGGGGTTATAGTGGAAGCATTGCTGGCTTAGAAGAGTGATATTGATGCAAACAAAGACAAACCAAATCGGGGCAAAACTTCGAAGCGTATTTCTCGTATTCATAATGGTCATTTCGACCACCGCTGCCTTTGCAACAAATGCAAGTGCTTCTGCAGCACGTAACTACACTACAAATCGTGATCCAATCGACATCGGTATCGCTGATTTCAACTGCGATGGTTTCAATGACATGGCTATTGCAACCGACGGTACACACACAATTTCCGTCCTAACAAATGATGGGACAGGAGATTTCTCTGACCGATATGACATTTGGGTCTCTAAGAACACTTCCAGAAACGCTGAGTGGGACGAATTCGCGAATGTACAATTCCTCGAAGTTGGAGAATTCACTGGAGATTCCGCCCCAGATATCGCAATCTTCCAACGAAACAATCCGTTCAAGACAGACGACAACGGCGCTCCTGCCGGAGAGCCTGGGAATCTGACCATCCTTGAAAATGATGGTTGCGGGACTGACTCGTTCACCGTTGGCCAGAGATTCACTCACTTCTGGGCTTGGGATCTTGTAGTTGGGGATGTAAATGGCGACGGAAACGACGACGTTCTCATTCTAGATCTTCTCAGTGATATTTCAAACCAAAGAGTTGTCACATACATGGGCCCGATCTCTCAGAGCACAACGCCAATGGTAACAGCCCTTGGTACTGCTTCAACCAATTCTTACCGAAATCTCGAAGTCGGTGATTGGGGAGAAGGGCAACAAGGACTCGGCAGCCAATGCTATGATGAAGATATTTGGCTCCTTCGAAGCGAAGGTGTTGATTATGCATCAGGTCAAACAACCAATCCTGGAAACGATGACAACGTAACGGTCATTGAATTCAACTGTCAAACAAACCTCTTCCCACAAACCTACACCTTCTCGACGACTCCTCAAGCAGGATCGCACGTTGTCAATATGGCAAACACATTCGGTGGATTTGACATCGGAGACTTGGATGATAACGGTGTTGTTGACACAATTGCAATGACGCAAGGTAACCTTGAGAACATCACATATTCCACCTCTTCTGCAGTTGGAACATGGTCTTCGCCTTCCCTTGCCTACTTTGGCCCATACATTTCCTATGATGTAACAGTGGCAGACGTCAACGGAGACGGCGAACCAGATTTCGTCAACCCAACTGTTGCGTACCAACAAAACACCTCTGACTCAGCAGGTGGTTCAACCTCCTCCTTCTGGCTTAACTTCCCTACCACTGTACAAGTTACGCTCTCAGATGGAAGCGGTGGGCACGTAACACCTCTTTCCTACGAGGCAGGCCGTAGACCTAATATCGCTGTTGTCGGACAACTTGCAGGAAGTGCAAGTTCTGCTCCTGACATTGCAGTAGGTCATTCTTCCTTCGACTTTGGAAGTTGGATTGACAACCTTGGATGGGACGGACAGAACGACTACATCACTGTTGTAGAAATGGACAGCAAAGATATTGCCGTTACAGACATCGATATATCACCTGTAGACCGATTCTTTGGAGTTGTTGGAGAAGGTACTCGAGACATCAATGTCACCGTAACAAACACAGGAATGGATACACTAACCCAATCTGCAACACTTGATGTTGAACTGAAGGTTGTTGATGAAGCCAATTCCTCCAACACAACTGTGTTTGCGCACGATTTCGATACACCAGCTGATACAACAGGTTGCGGGTCTGGTTGTAACTGGGTGTTCAATGAATACGTAGACCAAGCTTCAATGTGGCACCTTGAAACAAATCACTCTGTCGGCGCAACTGACGGGAACAACGATCCTAACGTGTCGGCAAACTATCAAAATCCAACCGACTTCATGTGGGCTGGTGAATACAAGACAAACAGCAGCGGTGATGAATGGTCCGGATACGGCCGACATTGGGACGATGCTCTAACACTCGAAAATGTCGATTTGACAGGTTCTGATCGTGCTTTCCTCAGCGTAGAATTATTCCGTCATCTTGGTTACGGTGCTCTTGGAGGCGTTGATGCCACAACTGGACAGTGGCTGATTGGAGATCTATGGGACGATGTCGCCATGGTCGAAGTCGGTTCAGAAGAAACTGGCTGGTCAATCATATCATGCCCAACTTCAGCACAAGTGGCAGGAGAATGTCTGTCAGGCTCTTCTATGTGGGGTGGATATGACCTTGATCGAAATTACAAAATCAACGCTGTTGGTGGCGTTGCAGAAGGAGTCTATTACTACGGTGTTGTAGCATCTGGCACATATTACGGATGGAGTAACTTTACAGAAGACGGCGTTGGCGAATTCGATCTATCCCCTTGGGCTGGCGAAACAGTTGACGTTCGGTTCAGACTTCGTTCTGGATTCGAGGGTTCAATCGCTGATGATAACGAATCACTTTGGAGTGGTCGTGATGGATACGCTATTGATAACGTTACGATCTACAAGCAGAATACTGCCTACTTACCAAATCCGCAAACTCTTCAATCCAACCTGAACCTCGTGAACCTCGGTCCAGGCGAAGAAGAGACAGCATCGATTTCTGCGAATCTACTCAACGACACGATTTACAGAATCTCAGCCACTCTTTCCAACCATGCTTGGGACGAGCAAACAGTTAACGATGACATCATTGGTTACATCCAACCATTCAATCTCTACGACCCTACTGTTGAAGAAATCGATTACTTCAATCCTGGTGGCTTGTATGCAGAAGGTGTCTTTGACATCGATGTAACAACCAACAACTATGGTAACACGGTTGTAGATTACGACATCAAAGCCACAGTCTTTTCAGCAACACCTTCAGATGTTCTCTGCAGCGCTCCTGCAGTTATCTGTAAGGAATCCTTCGAAGGCGGCTCTGAAGGATACATCTACAGCGATGATGGAAACCCACAGGGTGCTATCTACAACGAGTTAACTTGTTCAGACACCATCTTCAACAACAATGCATACTGGTTCGGGCACCCATGTGACACAGCAGTAAACGGCTACGGCGACTTGTGGGAAAATGAAACTCTCACAGTACCTGGCGTGGATCTTACTTCAATGTCTGGTGATTTCGTATCTCTGAACTTCGAGTATTACGCTGATACCTTCTACGGAATCGATGTTGACGGAACAACGATTGTTGATGTCAATGATTACGCTTCGATTAACTTCGATTACACTATGGGAAGTGATTCTTACTCTGCGATTCTACTCGGACAATGGAACGACTATGACGAGGATGGCAGTTGCCGAAACGATGACAATGGCGATGGATTCACAAATGCTTCTGAATCAATCAATCAGGCAGAAATTGACTTCGTGGGAGACTCTGCTTCAACCGATGGGTCTGCTGGTAACTACAACGTTTTCTTTAATTCAGATGACCTTGTTCTAAGCCGTAGCGTAGATCTTACTCACTTGTACGTTCTGAACAACACTGCAGCAGACAGCTCGCAATGGTTCAGAGAATGTATGTCGCTTTCAGGCGCTTCTGTTGACATCAACTTCGAGTTCCAAAGTGACGATGACGGTCGAAACGGAATCAATGACGGTTTCAAGGGTGTTGCTTTCAATAACATTACTCTGCAAGAATTTACTTTCTACGAGGATGCGAGTTACACCACAAGTCGAACCAATGTTGACGCCGAAGAAGCTGACACAACAACTCTTGCAAGCCACGAGTTCTTCTCAGGAGTTTACATGATTCGTGCAGAGACAATCTTCGATAACACTACTATTGGAACCAACTGGTACAACGACAATGAATTGAGTGAATCGAACAATATTGAACAAGTTATCTTCAATGTTGAATCCGTCGATATTACACTCGGCAAGCCAACAACACTTGGATGCTTAGACGATGGAACATATGCGTGTGTTCTTCCGATTGACGGTAGTCTAGCACATTCATGGGATCTAAAGGCTACAAACGGTGTTCTTGCTGGAGATTACATGTTCTACATGACAGTCTTCGATGAAACTGATTCAACTCAAGTACATCAAGCATCATCGAGTACACAAACAACTGCTTTGACATCCAACGAAAAGATTGACTTGACATTCCCAGTATTCAATAACTGGCAAGATGGTCATGATTACAACATTAGTTTCCATGCAGAACTCGCAAACGGAAACCCAAGCGGTAACGTACGTTACTTCCATGCAACTTTCGCTAACACTATCGATGTTGCAATCCTTGGTGATTCAACAGCGCGTACCTCCACAATTAAGCAAGATCTGTCACTTCTTGGAATGACCTACACCCAGTACTCTATCAACGACTGGACAACATATCTCGACAGTGGATGGCTCACCCATTACGACAAGGTTCTCTTGCCATGGCAAGATGACATTGCTGCTAAGGACGTTGAAAGCGGTGGACGTGGATACTATCAGAAGCTTGGATCAACTGCAAACCGACAAACATTGGAATCTTTCATGTCTGCTGGTGGTACTGTCCAAGCCCATCTTGGCCCACAAGGTAGCCAAATCTACGGTCTTGACGTTGGTCTAAACGGCAGACTTCCATTCGGAATGGATGTCCAAAGCCGAGACACACCAGAAACCAAGATTACCTACACGGGGCTCGATATTGCAGACCCTTACCATCCTGTCATGAATGATGTCTCAACAACATCCTTCCAAGGATTCGAAGGCGATGGGACTGTTGCCACAGCTGTTCTCAACACAAATTCTGTAAGTACACAAAATATTCCAGGTGTCTGTAATGGATACATGGAAGATGGAGGATACTTCCAGAGCCTCCTACGCACTGATGCAAACAGCAAAGACGTCATCATGGGGACTTGTAGTTACTACCAAGGTGGAATGATTATCTCAACCATCGACGTTGCAACCTATTCTTCACGTGCTGACAGTGCTACATTCCCGCTTCTGGGTAATATGCTTGGATTCTCAGTAACACCTTATCCTGAAGGATTCGGCTCACTTGGAACGGATTTGGGACTGACCATCGATGGTGATGCACCAAATATTGACCCATCAACAGGCGGTTATGCAACTCACTACATGAAGAGCGACGCAACAGTCAACTTTGACTACACCACTGCAACCGCCGCTACTCTTTCCACAGATTGGATTCTTGACGGACCTACTGATTGGGATGCTGCTACAATGGCTAGCGGAACCGACCACACAACAGATGCTTCTCCAAATGCAGCCTTCTGTAAGGTTGATCTCTCCTCAGCAACAGGATGTCTACAAGGGCAACAATGGACCGTAACTCTCTTGCTTCATGATGAGGCAGGTCACTCTCGAATCATCTCTGTCGTCGTAGAAACGAACGATGTACTTGCTGATGCGTTCGCACCTCAAGCCAACGTAACCATCGAATCTTCTGACAATATCGAATACATCGGTACAAAGACAGTATCCAACACAGAATGGGATGTAAACCGCCTTATTCTTAACGAGAATGGAGAACTTGTCGTCAACTTTGATGCAAGCCAATCATCTGACGCTGATGCAATCGATGGTTCAAATGGAATTGTCACCTACGAGTGGAAGGTCTTCTTCGACGCTCCTTACGGCGATACATCGTTCAACCTTGAAGGTCACACCTTTGAAGAAACAGCAGCTACAAATGGAATGTTCACATACAGATTCCAAAACGAAACCGTTGATTCCTCAGGAACTGCAGAGTCTCAAATTCGTATGGAATTGAGAGTATACGATGCATCTGGTAAGTTCTCTGACAAGTACAGAATGTACTTCGTTGTTGTTCCAGAAGGCTATGGAGACGAAATTCCATTGGTCCAATATGACAACTTCGAGAACACATCCGTTGGTGTAACAGAATCCACATACACCATCACTGGAACAATTCTGTCTGGTTCTGAGACTGGAGAAGTATACGTCGAAGCATCCTTCTCTCGAGACGATTTCTCCGCATCTGCGATCGAGAAGTACAACCTCATCACAGACAACAAGTTTGCTCGTTCAGTTGCTCTTTCTGATACAGAATCTTTTGAATTATCTCTTAACATCGACAACTTCTACAGCAACAATAGCGAAGTCGTCGAAATTTGGGTTCGTGTTTACGAAGGTGATGACGAACGATGGTCTGATGATCTGACCAAGATGGTTCTCATCAACCTCAAGCAATGCCGTGGGGTTCTTGTTAACGAATCAGCACAAGCCGCTGATGTTGACGGAGAATTCGTTTGGAATGCTACATCTCTTGACTGTGATTGGAATGGCGAATGGTCATACAATTCAGAAACTGGAACTTGGAGTGAACCTGTCGATGAAACGAAATCAGCTGAATCCTCTGGTGATAGCAGCCTCATGCTCATCCTTGCAATCATTGGTTCGATCATTCTTCTGGGTGGCGTAACTCTGCTGCTCCTACGTGGTGGTGGAAATTCCGACAAGGTTGACAACCTCAGTGCTGCTGCGGCTGGCTACGGTGAATCTCAGGATATGACTGAACAATATGTACAACAATTGATTGCGCAAGGATACCCTGAAGAGACTGCTCGGCAATATGCTGCTCAATATGTGGGCCAAACTGCTGCGTCGCAACCAGCTGCCGCCCAACCGGCTGCAGCAAGCAACGACTTGTACACACAGTATTACAATCAATACTTCCAACAATTTGTCGCTCAAGGCTATGATGAAGCAACTGCATCGCAGTATGCTCAGCAATATGCTGCTCAAGCACAACAGCAACAGTAGATCACCAACTCCCGACTTCACTGGTCGTAGAGATGGGTTCAAAAGCCACTGGCGCACGCATTAGCCCATGGAAGACCTAGATACAGGCGATGGCTACGCAGTCAAAGACATTCAGATGGCTGAAGAAGGCTCACTTCGAGTTGATTGGGCTCGTGCAAGGATGCCTGTTCTCGCAGCATTAAGAGAAGAAGCTGAGCGAACAAAACCACTCTCTGGAATGCGTGTAGCAGGATGTCTTCACGTCACCAAAGAAACAGCAGTTCTGATTGAAACAATCGCAGCAGCTGGAGCAGAATTATCCTGGTCTGGATGCAATCCACTATCGACCCAAGATGACGTAGCAGCATGGCTTGCTCGTGAAGGCTACTCAGTCTATGCTTGGCATGGCCAAAGCGTGGAAGATTTCTACTGGTGCATCGATAAAACTCTTGAATTCAAGCCAACACTTACCCTTGACGATGGGGCTGATCTTATTGTCCGTGTACACGGAGAACGTTCAGAATACGCTCCTGGGGTACTTGGTGGTACTGAAGAAACAACCACCGGTGTTCATCGATTGCGAGCAATGGCTGCTGCAGGTGACCTGAAGTATCCTGTTCTTGCAGTTAACGACGCAATCACAAAGTGGGATTTCGATAACGTTTACGGAACAGGCCAATCCACACTCGATGGTATCCTTCGTGCTACATCTGTACTCGTTGCAGGCAAGACAATGGTTGTCGCTGGATATGGTCACTGTGGAAAAGGTGTGGCTATGAGAGCACTTGGCCTAGGGGCGAATGTCGTCATCACAGAAGTCGATCCACTCGCAGCGCTCAGAGCAATTATGGACGGATACCGTGTCATGACAATGGATGAAGCAGCCTCTATTGGTGATATTTTCTGTACTGCAACTGGGATGAAAGACATCATCGTTGAACGCCACTTCGCAACAATGAAAGATGGTGCAATCATTGCGAACACTGGTCATTATGATTGTGAAATTGCAGTAGAAGCACTTGAATCAACAGCAAAATCGGTTCGCACAATTCGTCGAGATAATGAAGAATTTACAATGCCAAATGGTAACAAGATTTTCCTCTTGGCTCGTGGACGTTTGGTAAACCTCGCTGCAGCTGAAGGGCACCCATCAGAAGTCATGGACATGTCCTTTGCAAATCAGTTCCTTTCTCTTTGCCGCCTTGCAAAGGAATCTGAATCCATGGATAATCTCGTCTACGACATTACCCTAGAACAAGATCAAGGATTAGCGATCACCAAATTGGAAACACTTGGAATCACAATTGACGAACTCACGCAAGAGCAAATCGATTACAAGGATGATTATACAGCAGGAACATGAAGAAGATTCACTCTTCTTCAAAGGAAGTTAATTCCTCTTCGTTTTGATCCCAGAATGGTTCATCATTTTCAGTGATGTGAGAACTGAAGTCTGGTAAAGTTGGCTTCCAATCGCCCTTTAGTCTCTCTCCAGCGTCAACAATCTTCAGCATACGCTCTTGAAAGGCTGGAGGCCTTCTGCT
>CALBJF010000251.1 GCA_937892665.1 uncultured euryarchaeote
CTACAGTGGAGGCTGGAAAGGTATTGGCTGCGAGCAGAAACGGCCATCCAGGGTCAATCATCAAAGTTCTTCGCTCAGTAATCGATGGGCAGATGTTGCCTGAATTGCCCCAGAGTTCGAATTTAGAAACTCCGGTTAAGGAACAAACACCACCGATAGCCCTTGAAGAAACTGATCTGAGCTTCTTCAATCAGGGAGAGAACCTGCTTGATGAACTGGAATCACTGGAAATCCCTGAGCAAGAACGAGAAGCAGTTGCTGAAGATACTGATGCGTGGGAGGATGGTCCTGGTATGTCGGGAACAATGGGTTTTGATCTCAATCTCGAATCTCTTGAAGAACCGATTGTTGAAGAAAAGAAGGAGGAGCCCATTGAGGATACATACGTGACTGAAGATAGTCTCCACCCAGTAGGTATCTTTGGCGGCCTTAGAGGCCGTTGGAAACAGACTAGCCAATCAATAAACGAAGCAGAAGAGCCAGAAGGCGAGTATAAACAACTCGATGGTGCTAATTCCTTGTGGGTGAGCAAAGACTCACTTACGTTACAGGAAGAACCTAAAGAGGAAAATGTTGATTCTGGAGACGGTCAAGAACCTGAAGACCCTATGCTTGATTCCTTCGAGTCTGAATACCATGAGAGGGTTGAAGAGAACGCTCTTGTTCCAAACGAATCGATGTTGAAAACACTTACTGATTTGCTTTCAAAACTTCTTTCATCTTCCGGAGATAATATGAGTTCCAACAAGCTTGCTGAAAGCCTACAAACGCTTTCTCGCCCGAATATAGGAGGCAAAGCAGAACACCCCCTAAAAGTCCAGGTTTTGACATCACTCACGAATGCTGAGACGATTGTGGTTTCAATTGCCCGACAAAGAACGATATCTCCTTCTGATAAACAATTGTTGGAGAAATTGAACATTAAACGATCAAGACTTTCCCAAATCTGTAATCGACTGCACAAGGCAGGCGTTCTTGATGTAAGGATGGTTGGACGTTCTCGAATGTTTGGTCTCACTCGAACAGCACTTGCTCAAATGATGGCATGGGGTCTCGTAGGAGGTGATTTGTGATGTCTTGGACCGTTTCATGGTCTTGGCAAGCCCCATCTCGGATTAGTGCAATAGCCGCAATAGATGGTCAACTTGCAGTAGCATATGGCCTGGATTTGATTCTCTTCAATGAGTCCAATGAGATCCAATGGAAGCAAACAATGCCATTCAAGGTTCACGCTATTTGTAACGGTGAAGGAACAATTGGTATCTTGGCAGCACACGGGTTCTTTGTTCTGAAAACAGTTGATGGAACCATGCTCCACGAAGGTAGAAGTAGCCCTGGTGGGTTCTTGCACCTTCTTCACCGCCCTGGTGGGGGTTGGATTCTTTCTGGAAGAGATGGAAACCTACATCTTTTCGATTCAAATGGAAAAGGAATACGCAGAATCTCGTCTGGGATTGTCCGAAGGCTAGTCGGATGGCTTGATCGGGAACATTTGTTATGGCAATCTTCTGAAGGCGTTATTTTGTGTGGCCAAATCGCCAACCAAGACAAACGCAGAGTCATTGATACAACGGTTTGGAGTTGGTGCTCCTTGCTTATGGATGGGCGATTACTAATGTTATCTTCTGATGGTCAATTGTGGGAAGGAACCCCACATCCATTCGGATGGGATTCCATGGATAGAGTTGAAACAGATTCGTTGGAACCACTCATGGCGACTCGAGCGGGAGATGGATGGTGGGTACTCGGAATTGAAGGACATCTTGACCATTTAGCGACTGAAAACGAATTGTCCCGGATAGGAGATGGCATGGAGCTTGGTGATTTACTTCTACGATTAGGCCGCAATTCTATGATTACTGCTCGTAGAGACGGACTGACAAGGCGTTGGGTTGATCCTGCTCTTGCAGAAGAAGAAAAGCGACACAGACATCAAGAAGCAGCCGATGCGAAACTTGCTCGTAGCTGGGATGAACGAAGAACACTATTCCAGAGAGCCCAGACTGCAGAAGATGAAGGTCGTCTCTCACGAGCGATCGAATTGTATGAGGCTCTTGGTAGAAAAGACGACGTAAAGCGTCTTTTAGGACGGCAAAAAGGTGGTGATTGAATGGATCCTGGAAAAACTCTGACTGAAGAACGAGTTCAACACTATCTTTCAATCACTCGAAAAGCTCGTGAAAAAGCAACACCACTCGTTCAAGAGGGCAGTCCTGAGTTCGAAATGCTCAACACATTATTATCGATGGCGGATGACTACTCGTCCGATGCTCAATATTTCTTGAAGCAGGGTGATTTCATACGGGCCTTTGGAGCAATAAATTACGCACATGCTTGGATTGACGCAGGAGTTAAATTGCGCCTGTTAGATGGTCATGGCGACGATGTATTGTTCACGCTACCATAGGCTCTGACACCTGTTCATTAGAAATCGAAGTAACGATCTTCTGAATTGAATCGATTCCACTAAGGATTTCTTGTGCTCGAACTTGAGCAAGGCGGATAAATGGTTGGAGTGATGTCTCCAAGGTGTGTCTCAAGCGATACATATGAGCTGGTCTTCCACGATTGCTTTGATTGATTGCACTGTGGATGACAAGATTCATCTCACGCAGTTCATTTATTGCTATACTCACATCTGGCTGACGTAAGTTGCACTGAGTCTGTAAATTTCTTGATGTTGAGGCTCCATGAAAGTGAAGGCATGTAAGAACGCTTGCAGTCTGTGTCTGTAACC
>CALBJF010000252.1 GCA_937892665.1 uncultured euryarchaeote
AGGTTACCATTTGGTAAATGGATTCAAACTATCCACGAACAACGGTATTATATTCACGCCATGGGATACATTGTCATCATCAATTGGAAAGGGCTTACGGATCGACTAAATGAACCAATAAAATCCACTGTCGGACACTGGACTGATTCAGTTCATGCACTTGAAGGAAATTTCGTATTATGGATACAAAATGCGTTTGAGAATGATATCCTCACCACTTTCTTGAATTTCCATTACCTCTTCGTCTATCTTTTCCTCATCTATGTAACAACCGTGTATTATGCATATACGAGTGATAGAGATATGACCGATAAGGTGACGATGAATTACCTTCTCATTTACGCTATCGCAGTTCCATATTATCTCTTTTTCAATGTAGAGGTAACATCTTCTTGGATTCCTGGCATGGACGCATTATTGTATCATGATGGGATGTATTCTACATTCTATGCTACTCATGATCCTCTCGATAACGCAGTACCATCTCTTCACGTCGCAATTCCATTTGGGATATTGATGCTGAATTATCTTCATGTAAAGAAGAAAGGAATTCGTATGAAAGAATGGAGGCATTATCGCTACCATATGTTCATTCTCATCAATACCATCGTCTTCATATTCTCAATCCTGTATCTTGGAATCCATTGGATTACCGACATACCGCTGGGCATGTTAGTAGGCGGAATAGGTGCTCTATTCATCCATCATTTGCAGCCTCGTTTAAGAAATGATTTCGGATCAATGTTCAAAGGAGTCTCCAAAGAGAAGGTACGTAAGCACATCTTCGTAGAAGGAACAATTCTACTTCTAATGATGGCAGCCATTATGGGGGCTATCAATTATCAAGACTCCACAAACGAAGACCAAGCCTCGTTCCGACTTGCATCTGGAGATACTGTCCACGATCTCATTCATGAAATGGGACCAGAGTTGACTGTGATGACGTCAATCCAAAACATGGACAGTTCAAACACTCTCGAGTATGCGATTATTACTGTGGATTTAGCAGAACCCGGATTTCAAGATTTCCAGGTTGATTGGGATGAAATGAAACTATTAGCAAGCGACAATTGTACCCAAAATGTTGCTTGTGTTGCCTCACTCTTACCTGGTGAGGAGAGTGTTCTCGAGCTCCAATCACCAAATGTATTCACATTCATCTTCCTTCACCATGTTGGGGATGACGGAGTAATGGAAGTACAAGTCGTTTCAGAGTATGATAAATCTTCAACTGCGATGAACAAAGCCATTGCTCTCTCGATTCCATCACTGTATATCACGGGCTTTGTCATTTACCGTTTGCTAAGATTAAGCAATAATGGGAGGAGTTGGTTCGACTCGACGCCATCCCATGCTTGGGAAGAGGAATGAGCATTCACTTATTTGGATGCATCACGTGGGATGTACATGGCGTCCAATACTTCTCTCGAAGACGCTGTTTCTGAACTAATGGATTCCCCCGGTGGAGAACTCCTTTCTGCTGCAAGAATCCATCTGCGAAAAAGGGCTTTTGCTCTCTTCGGGCTTTTCTTAGCGGGCTTAATTGCAGGTTTTCCAATCGCAAAAAGTATCATCAAATGGATTATTGATGAACAACGACTCCCTGATGATGTCAATGTTATCGTCACGTCACCTGTTGAATTCATCATGCTACAGATTCAACTTTCAGCAAGTTTTGGCCTCTTTCTAGCGTTTGGATTCTTAATCATTGAAGCATCGTTGAAAGGAGTGAAACATCCTGTCGTCAAAGCAAGAGTAGCAGAATTAGACATCAAAGCACCACGTCCTTCCATGACATTGATTCTATCCATCGTTTCAAGCATAGGACTCGCAGTGTTAGGAATTATTTATGCATGGGAATTACTAACCCCAATGCTGCTTGAATATCTAAGCAGTGATGCACAGGAGGCTGGTCTTTCCACACAATGGAAACTCGGAGCATATGTTGGATTTGTTCTTAATTTAGCAATAGCATCTGCGATTGGATTTCAAGCGCCAGTGGTTACAATGCTTGCGTTACGGGTTGGAATGGTTGATCCAAAAACGCTTACAACATACCGTAAACACATTTGGTTTTCTTCATTTGTTCTTGGTGCAATGTTTTCACCACCGGATCCACTTTCGTTGTTTCTAGTAGCGCTTCCAATTATTCTTTTGTTCGAAATCTCTCTCATCATTGATCGGGTCTTGCCGAAGAGATGAGAACTGGAAGAGTTGATTCAACAACAGGCATGTGGCCTGGTCGATGACCCCACTGAGGCGTGTGGAAATCAGAACCGACGGTCACGCCTAATCCTGCATTCGAGGCAGCTTGCCAGATAGAATGACGCTCTTCATCAGTATGACTACGATGAAATGCTTCGATAGCATCAACTTTCGATTCTTTGAGATGTTGGACGAGTTTTTCATAATCAACACCGTAGTATCGAGGGTGGGCAAGCGAAGTGATACCTCCCGCTGCATGAACTAAACGACTCGCTTCCGCAAGTGATGGTTTTGGACGAATGACGCTGCATGGACGACCATCTCCAAGCCATAAATCAAACGCTTCATTCATTGAACTAACATGTCCTGCATCGACCATTGCTTGAGCCAAATGTGGACGTCCTACGCTTCCTTGAGCACGATTTAGAACATCATCAACTTCAATCTTCATTCCAAACCCATTGACCAATTGAATCATTTCAAGCATACGAGGAACTCGGTCATCTTGTAATGGGTCGAGCCATTCCTTGAACAATCGAAGGCCTTCTGGAATAGGATCATATGGAAAATATGCGAGTAAATGCCACGATGTTGGAGATCTATCTCGGCCTGATTTAGTGAGTATCTCCTCGTCCCATGGTAATTCAACATCGCATGTCAACTCAACTCCAGGTACGAATTGAATCCCATGTTTCGCTGCCGAAACCTTGGCTTCCTTCCATCCAGAGATTGTATCATGATCTGTTAAAGACCAGACTTGAACGCCTTCTGATGCCATGTTCAAAGCTAATTCTTCAACACTGAGTGAACCATCACTATGCGTTGTGTGCGAGTGCAAATCATACTGCTCACTCCATTCCATGGTATTCCCTCTCGTCCAGTTCTTTTGAATCTCTCGGCGATTAATCAAAACAAATCATCGAGATTCGGAAGCGTAGGAACTTCCTTAATAGGCTCGTCGAACAATGAATCGAGATCGGGTAATTGCGGAAGCGCAACTGGCTCATCATCAAACTCTGGGAGTTCTGGCAAGGGGATACTCGCAGGACCATCTGAAACGAATTCAATCTGAGTCTTACGAACTGGAGGAGTATCAACGGCTGATGCATCAACACCAGGTAATGGGATGTAAGCAGGACCATCCGAAACAAAATTACGTCCATCATCGACAAGATTCTCTTCTTTCATCGTTTCTTCAGCAAAGGTATTACGTGGCGATAATTGAAGGGTTTCAGAATCCACGTTCATCCGTTCGAGTTGCTCCGACTCCATAACCGATTCAGAAACTGTAGAATTTCTCTCAGCCACAACTGCGGAAGCATACGCTCCTAAACTCCCTGATGAGAGCGACGTAATTGCTGATGAAACAGTTTGTGAATCCACGTTTTGTCCTGTATTGCCAAGGATTGAAGAAATGATACTCGAAGTTCGTTCATTATCTTGATTCGAATATTTACTAGAGAGTGGAGTCGCTATGCTTTCAAACGACTCAAGTTGTTCAGCTACACTTGGTTGTTTAGGCAATTCTGGGACTGACCGTAATTGACGACCCCAAACAGAGATCAAGATGAGA
>CALBJF010000253.1 GCA_937892665.1 uncultured euryarchaeote
GCATCAACCAACTCAGCCCAGTTATCATAATCTGAAAGGGTCGTATTCGGAGATTGTTCATCGAGTGCTATCTGAATCATACCTGGAGAGGTTGTCCATGATTCAACAGCCTGGATGTTAATGCGTTCATCTGCTTGGAGTACTTCCAAATCGGTTTTCATATCCTTGAGCGAGTCAATGCTAAGCACGTTACCATCGTTACTTCTTGTGACGTGAATAAAGAGTGGCCTTGATTCGTCTGGGAAGTGTTCATGAATTCTTTCATGAGCATCGTTCGAATCTGAACTCGGAGCAAAGTCGTTAAGATCAGTCCTAAATTCGGGTGGCGACGTAATCAAATGAAAGCCTAGTCCAACGGTAAGGAGAGCAGAAACGATGAGAATTGGCAATGCTGATTTCTTGAATGTACCAGAAAATGCAGCCAATTGGTCCTCATAGGAAGAGGTGTCCATAAATCCTCCGAAACTGTTTCGGTGTTTAAGCAACAGGGTTCCACGAACATTCATGGAGGTCAATTTTACTTCTCTTGTCAACGGGAAGGTTCAAAACACCTGTTCAGGTCGGTTGGTCGATAGCATGCCAGTTAAAGTTCTCATCAACGAAAAAAATGAACTCCGACTACGCATTACAGGCGAGTCGCATACCGCTTTGCAAATGCTCCGTGATCGATTGAACCATCACAAGTCAGTAGAGTATGCCAACTACTTCCCAGGCCACCCTGAACTTGATCCTCCAGAATTTTACATTCGCACCACTGGAAAGGCAAAGCCACAAGCTATCCTCGACGAAATTGTTGGAAGCCTCTCCTCTGAATTTGACAGCCTCGCACTCTGAGGTGTACCTCTTTGCAGCCAACGGATACTTTGGCTGAAGCCATCGGATTGGTCGGTTATGCTACTGATGATACCGGCATCGGCGGTGTCCTAAAATCAAGAGTCGCTGACTTTCGTGTTGATGAAATCGCCACAAAGATTACATTGAATCCAAAAGGTCGATTTACAGTCGCTAAAGTCACACTTACCAACTGGGAAACAAACCGGTTCTGCAACAATTTATCCAAGAAGCTTGGAATTTCTCGCAACCGTATCTTCTTTGCAGGAACAAAAGACAAGAGAGCAGTAACGTCTCAACTCTTTGTCATCGATGCACCTCAGTTCAAAGTTGAAGAGGTTGAAATCACTGATGTCGTCATCGAAGTACTCGGACGCACACATCAAAAGATTGGATTCGGGAACCATCGAGGTAATCGATTCACCATTGTTGCTCGAGGCTGTGCTCATCCTGATGGTTCTCCAATGACTGAAGATGAAGCAATGGAAGAAGTTGAGACAATTAAATCCAATATGGTACTAATGCTTGGTGAAGGAAGAGCTCCAAACTGGATTGGACCACAACGATTTGGAAGCGGCAGAGCAGTTACTGCAGAAGTTGGAGCACGTGTTGTTCAAGAACGATGGGAAGATGCAGCACTCACATACATTGCCAAAGAAGGAGCTGATGAGAAAGATACTGTTGCAGCATTCAGAGCCCATGTTCGAGAACATGGCATCACTGAAGAAGGTCTTGCTCTCGCTCCAGACTGGCTTGGGTTTGAGCGAAGAATGGTCGAACATTTACTCAAGAATCCAGAAGACTTCATTGGAGCATTTAGGAAACTTCCGAACAATCTCCAACTGATGACAGTCCATGCACTACAATCGGTCGTGTTCAATCGATCCCTCAAGAAGCGTCTTGAAAACGGGTTGAGCATCACGACTCCAGTAACTGGAGATTTAGTTGGAAGACTCGATGAGAAAGGACAACTCGCAGTAAGCAGTTGCGTTACTGTTGAGGATCGAACAGCACCCCGTATAGGAAGAAACTGCGATCTAGGAAGACTGACTGTAACCGGTCCACTTCCTGGACAAGACATACGCACATGTGAAGGGAAACCTGGAGAATTTGAGCAATCAGTTCTTGAGGAAATGGATCTTGCTGACACAACATGGATGGTGGAAGCGATTCCACGCTTGACCACATCAGGAACACGCCGTTCATTGACAACATCCTTTTCTGATTTTTCAGTCGAAGTAACACCTAAGGCTGCAGAAGAAACTCTCGGTGAACGCTGGAATCAAGGACCTGGTGAAAACAGTCGATGGCATCCTGACGGAGCCTGTTTGAAATTTAGATTCACACTTCCGAGCGGATCGTATGCTACGATTCTTCTCAGAGAATATATGAGAGGACCTTTGAATCAACTTTGATTCAAAGAAGACCCATCGAAATAACTTCGATTTCGCCAACACCAGAAATGCTTGACATCTTTTCTTCGAAAGCATCAGCAAGTCCTTCACCATCGTTCATAACGACGTGAACTTGTACGAATTTTAGTCCGAAAGCAAGAGGCTTGATCTCGACGAGTTGAACGTTGTAGGTATCGTCTCCGAGTCCTTGAACGGTTGAAGCGATCATCGATGTATCAACATCTTCCATATCAGCATCAGGATTTACTTTGTATGTCATTGCTACCATGCCCATATTCTCACCTCAGGGTCCAACAAAAGCGCACTTAGAGCAGGTGTAAGAAACACCTTGGTCTCGGCATCGAGGACTTCTTCCAATAGGATGGCCGCAGTTAGGACATGGGAAAGCTGTTGAGCCCACTTCTGTCAATGGTATGCCGGATGATGTGCAATTTGTTGCTCTCTCAGTCATATTAGTGCCTCAGTTGTAGTTTGCCCACGACCTCCCCTTCTTTATGGTTGCGTGCGAAACGTAAGCCTTGATTGACGACCAACGCTTAACCAAAGGTTCTCATCTTTTTGATAACACCATCCATTATGGATCTGAATAACTTGACCTCTGGCTGCATCAAGAGCATCTTGACCCCACAACTTTACCCGAATCCAACCACTACAATCAGAGAGAACAACATGTCGTACGGGCATTGGTTGGTTCTGGACCCGAGCCATCGTTATTGGATAACAACGAATCAACTCACCGCTGAGAGAAGAGATGAAACGTTTTGATTGAAGATCATGGACGCATGTAGGAGCCATGCATCGAACAGACACATTAACGATTATTACTCTTCAGATGAATCTTTCTTTCGACGTACTGTAAATTTGGTTTTGGTTGCCACAACGTCATCGTCGATCTCATCGCCACCGAGGATTTTGTTGACTTCTGTTTCATAATCAGCAAGAACAGACCCTGATTGAGTCTTCCAAGGGATGTAATTACGACAAATGAGATACACTTCGGATGAAGAATTTCGAGAGGCTTCAGGCGAATACCGACGAACTGTTGAGAAATGTGGCTTTACTGCGTTGATCAATTCTTCAACACCGACGCCTTGGAACAGCTTAGTAACAAAAGAACCACCATTGCAGAGTAGTGGTAAAGCAAAATCAAACACCTCTGCAACAAGCGTCATTGCTACTGCTTGATCAATGTTCCACTTCCCGGTGATATCTGGGGAAATATCCGATACGACTGAATTGAACTTGCGTCGTTTTAATTCTGCAACGATGCGTTCTTGGGTCAGTGGATCAGTAATGTCTCCGACCATCAACAAAGCCCCATCAACCGGTTGGCATGGTTCAAGATCTATTCCTATGACCAATCCAGAAGAACCGACTTCTTCCACTGCGACTTGCGCCCAACCACCTGGGTGGCATCCGACATCAAGAATAACATCACCTTGACGCATCAACTCAAATCGTGTTTGGATTTGCTTTAGTTTGAAAGCAGAACGAGCACGATACCCGCTTGCCTTGGCTTGTTTACGCCAAGAA
>CALBJF010000254.1 GCA_937892665.1 uncultured euryarchaeote
GGAACTTCTTCAAGTGGTATTTCAACACCTAAATCCCCTCTTGCAACCATGACGACATCAGCAGCCTCTACGATCTCGTTCAACTTTTCGAGAGCCGCAGGATGTTCGATTTTGGCAACAATCCACGTGTGTACACCGGCCTTCTTGATGCGTTCGCGTGCAGGGGCGAGATCACTTGCACTGCGGACATATGATACGGCAATAAAATCAACATTTTGCGAGAGCGCATGTTCTAGGCAATCGAGATCATGTGGGCCAACAGCGGGGAGTTTGACCAATGTTCTAGGAACATTTATTCCCTTTCTTTCGGTTAGAATTCCCCCATCCTCGACACGGCATCGGACAACTTCTCCAATATGTTCGGGAGCAGAAAGGACTTCTAATCGAATCAAGCCATCTGATAAAAGAACTGGATCCCCTACGAGTAAATCTTTTGATAAGCCATCCCATTCAACAGGCAATGTTTTCACCGGTTCGCCAAGTATTGTATTGGCTTGTGTGGGTAAGCCATCTGAGACGCCACAGTGAAGGTCAACGAGCTCCCCTCTTTCCAGGACAACTTCACCTTCAAACGTTCCAAGCCGTAGTTTTGGTCCTGGGAGATCAGCCAGAAGTCCGACATATTTTCCAGCCCCTTTTTCTGCTGAACGGATGTTCTGAATTGTTTGCTCCTTACCCTCGAAATCTCCATGAGAATAATTGAGACGGGCAATATCCATGCCTCCCTCAATCATCTGTTTTAATGTCTCAACGCCACTGCTGGCTGGGCCGATTGTTGCGATGATTCTTGAACGCATGTCCTCTCCTCAAACCTCAACAGGAGGAAGCAACTCATAGTCCTTACAATCGATGGTTCACAAAAACGAGTTACAGAAACTCTCCTTCAAGACGAATCAAGGAACAATGCTCAAACCATTGATGCCACCAAGGGAGGTTTAGGGGATAGAAACATGAAGAAAAGAAGAGACGAAATTCTCCGCCGTGAAACACTTGAGTATCACGAAAAAGAACCGCGCGGAAAAATCAAGGTGGTGCCAACAAAACCGCACGCAACAGCACACGAACTTTCCCTTGCTTATTCGCCCGGAGTGGCTTATCCCTGTCTCGAAATCGCCAAAAGGCCAGAGGATGCCTATCGCTATACAGCAAAAGGAAATTTGGTTGCCGTTATTTCAAACGGAACCGCTGTTTTGGGTCTCGGAAATATTGGGGCTTTGGCCAGCAAACCCGTCATGGAAGGAAAAGGTCTTCTTCTGAAGACATTCGCAGATATTGACGTGTTCGATATCGAGGTTGATACGACAGATCCTGAGGAGTTTATTTCCACTGTAGTCAACATCTCCAAAACATTTGGAGGAATCAATCTTGAAGATATTAAGGCGCCAGAATGTTTTGAGATTGAACGTAGAATTGCAGAGGCAACCGACATCCCGGTCATGCATGATGATCAACATGGCACAGCTATTATTTCTGGTGCAGCTTTATTGAACGCAGTAGAATTACAAGAAAAGGAATTAGACACAATCAACGTCGTTGTCCTTGGTGCTGGAGCATCTGCGTTTGCTTGTGCAGAGCATTATGTCGCTCTTGGCGTAAAGCGTTCAAATATCAAGATGGTTGATTCTCAAGGGATTATTACGACCAATCGGCTTAACAAAGGAGAAATCAATGAATACAAGGCGAAATTTGCTGTCGACTGCCCAGATGGTCCACTTGCCGAAGCCATGAAGGGCGCTGACGTATTACTAGGCCTCTCGAAAGGAGGACTCGTTTCAAAAGAAATGATTGCTTCGATGGCAGAGAAACCAATCGTCTTCGCACTTGCAAATCCAACACCTGAGATTCTTCCAGAGGAAATACTCGAAGTTCGTACTGATGCTATTATTGCGACAGGCCGTTCTGATTATGCAAATCAAGTGAACAATGTCCTAGGTTTCCCTTACATCTTCCGCGGTGCTCTTGACGTACGTGCAAGGGACATCACTCAAAACATGAAAATGGCAGCAACACGGGCGCTTGCCGCATTAGCAAAAGAACCCGTCCCTGATTATATTTCAACAGCCTATGATGGTGCAACGATGGAATATGGTCCAGAATACATCATCCCCAAACCTTTCGATCGCCGTGTATTGATTTGGGAGGCTTCTGCAGTAGCACAGGCTGCAGTTGACGAAGGAATTACTTCCGTAACCAAAGAAGAGTTCTCGCTTCAAGGCTACAGGGAATCACTCGAAGCTCGATTAGGAATGACATACTCAATCATGCGTAGTGTCATCAACCAGGTTCGAAGAAGAAACAAGCGAATTGTATTCCCTGAAGGAGATAATGAGAAGGTTATTCGCGCTGCTGCTCAACTCGTTGAACAGAAGATTTGCAAACCAATCTTACTTGGTCCTAAAGATCGAATCGTTCGAATGATGGAGGAAATGCATTTTGATTTCGAATACGAAGTCTATGATCCTCGAACTGACGAACGAAGAAAAGGAGTCTATGCAGAGAAGTTGTTCGACCGTAGACAGCGCAAGGGCGTTACACGGGTCGATGCTGCCCGTCTCCTCAAGAGTAGGCCATACTTTGCAAGTCAAATGGTGGAATCAGGGGATGCAGATGGGTTCGTTGGAGGCGTCAGTCGAAATTACAGCGATGTTCTGCGTCCTGTTTTAGAAACAATCGGCCCTTCAGAGGATGCTCATTGTCTCATTGGGTGCTATATGGTGACCATCAAAGGACGTATTCTCTTTCTCGCAGATGCAACCGTTAATGTCTATCCTGATAGCCGAACACTTGCAGAAATTGCTGTTCAAACTGCGAAAGTGGCACGTAGATTTGGTGTAAGTCCGAAGGTTGCAATGCTTTCATTCTCAAACTTTGGAAGCA
>CALBJF010000255.1 GCA_937892665.1 uncultured euryarchaeote
TGTTCCTGCTTCGCCCTTCGTACGGATCATTGCAGCACCTTCGTAAATTCGACGAACTGCTTCTCCGAGCTCTGTAGCTCCACAAACGAATGGAATCTCATAGGATTTCTTATCGATGTGGAAGAATGGGTCTGCAGGAGTGAGTACTTCGGATTCGTCAACCATGTCAACTCCCATTGCTTCAAGAATGCGAGCTTCTCCTTCGTGGCCAATACGAGCCTTTGCCATTACCGGGATTGAGGTACAATCGAGAATGCCTTGAATCATGTCGGGGTGGCTCATGCGAGCAACTCCGCCAGCAGCACGAATGTCAGCAGGAACTCGCTCTAGCGCCATGACTGCAACAGCACCTGCCTCTTCAGCAATTGCTGCTTGTTCAGCGTCGACAACGTCCATAATGACGCCACCTTGTTGCATTCTAGCAAATCCTCTCTTTAGGAGGTCGCTTCCGTGTCGTAGTTGGGAGAAATCAGTATGGGTCATGGGTCTCATTCCTACGGGAGGTATAACCCTTCAAGAAGGTTGGTTAAATGCCACAGCCAAAATCAGGAGCCAAGAACTGGAGAATCGCCTTCAGCTATTTCTGCATCAGCGGCCTCTTCTTCGTTTCTGTCAATCCATGCTTCTTCTTCATCAGGGACATCTGTATCTGCGAAAATTGCTTCAACAGGACATTCTGGTACACATGCTCCACAGTCAATGCATTCGTCTGGATCGATAACGAGGTATGTATCCATTTCACGGAATGCCTCTACTGGGCATACTGCAACGCAATCTTGGTACTTGTGGTCAACACATGCGGATGTAACGACGTGAGTCATACTATTTCCAGCGTCATCACCTACTTGAATGCTGTTCATGGAGCCTTCACAGTTTAGGACAACCGAAAAATCAGTTGAAAACTTGCATTGCTATATCACGAGCATCTTGTCCTGGATAAACTGCGACCTTCATTCGAACTTTGATAACCGGCCCGTTATGTTCTTGTGGGGTTAGAGAAACTACTTGCCCGACAATTTTCTCTAAATCAAACCGAGCATGAATGACATTATTCTCATCCATTCGTTGTTCGAGTTGTTCTTGAATCTGTTTGGAGTTGTCCTTTCCGAGTCGTTGAATGAATCCTGAAACAATTTTATTTTTCTGTACATGTGTGCTGAGTAAAGCCACCTTCGGACCGTGGTATGATGAGGTCATATCAACATCCCATTCTGTTCCAGTAAACCACTGCAAGGCTTCTGTAACCAAATCGATATCTTGTAATTCATGGGCTGTGGCCGCAGCATTGATGTGGAGGATGCCCATAAATCAGCCACGAAATGACTAGGTCAAGAGGTTTACCGCTCGTTATTTCCATCAATCTTCTTCAAATAGGAGTGGTATGTCGGTGAATTGCAAGAGGGGTAGCCCCCTCAAGACACCTCCGAGATGAGTGACATGGCAAAGAAGATGAGCGCAAAAGCGCGAGCAACAGCCCGTAAGCAGAAAGATAAGTGGAAGACAAAGCGTTGGTACACCATTCGAGCTCCTCGAAGCCCTTGGAATTTCCAGAACATTGGAGAGACCATCGGTGAGTCAGACGAACACATCATGGGACGTATCTACGAGATGACACAACAAGAATTCAACGGTGACTTCACAAAGATGCATGTTATGCTTCGATTCCGTGTCACTGATACAGCCGGACAAGATGCATTGACAACATTTGTTGGACATCATCACCAAACCAACCACATTCGCCGACAAATTCGCCGATATCGTGGAAAGATTGACGACGTCATGGACGCAGTTACAGAAGACGGCTACCTTGTTCGAATCAAGCCACTGATCATCACGCAAAAGCGTGTTCAAACATCAGTCAAGCAGGCAATTCGTTCCAAGACCCGAGAAGTTGTTCGTGGATTTATCGCTAAATCAACGTACGACGGTTTGCAAGTGGCTATGCTCGATGGTTCTCTTGAATCCGATATTCAAAATTCGATTAAAACCATCTACCCTTGCAAGTCGGTTGTTATTCGTAAGAGCCAACTTCTCCAAGCTGGTGTTATCATGGATGCAGGGCCAACTCTTGACGAGATTCATTCACAAGAAGCACGAAGCACTGCTGAACTCAAAGCCAAGAAGGCTGCAGCACTCGCTGAAGCAATGGAAGAAGAATCTGAAGAAGCAGAAGAAGAGACAACAGAAGAAGTCGCAGAAGCACCTGCAGAAGTTGCTGAAGCACCTGAGCCTGTTGCTGAAGCACCTGCTGCAGAAGAAGTTGTTGAAGAAGCACCTGCTGAAGCATCAACAGATTACAGTTCAATGACCGTTGCTCAACTGAAGGAACTTCTCAAGGAAGCAGGCAAGCCTGTCTCCGGAAAGAAGGCCGACTTAATCGAGCGTTTGCAAGAATAAGCAGCGAACATTTGACAATCGTTGAGCGATTGGGATAGTCATGCAGCGCATGGCCGTCATCGGTGGAACTGGTTTATTGAACATGGCTACAGGCCAACCATTCAGTGAAGCAGGTCTCGAAGTTTTAGCTAATGATGGCTTCAATGTAGAGACTCCATACGGAATTGTTCCGATCAAATCCTTCAGACTAAAACACAGTTCAGAGGAAAAGACACTTGTCTTTCTTCAACGTCATCATAACGATGGTTCTGCTAGCAAGCCTCCACACATGATCAATCATCGTGCAAATATCTGGGCTTTGAAGCATGCGCAAGTGGACGCAGTACTTTCTGTCTGCTCTGTAGGATGCGTTGCTGCTGATTTCCCACCAGGTCGTGTTGGTATTGCTGATCAATACATTGACTTCACTGGACAAACAACAACGTTCCATGATGACAAAGCGCAATTCACTTCGGTAACTGTTCCGTTCGATGAAGCTATGAATCAACATCTCGAATCCACACTTCGTGGAATTCAGAACCTTTCAGATGAGCGACTCAGATTCACATATTGGCTAGCTCAAGGGCCTCAATTTGAAACTGCTGCTGAAGTAGAAGCCATCGATCGCCTCGGCGGAGAAGTTGTCGGCATGACCATGCCACGAGAAGCAAAACTTTGCAGAGAAGTTGAACTTCCATATGCTGCCTTACTCATCGGTTCAAACTGGGCTGCTGGCAGAGAACCAGGGGATGCAACTGCTGATTTGAACCATGAATCAGTATCTGCAGAAGCGAACAGTAGGCTTGGGCCTGTCTGGTCGTGTATCACTTCTCTTCTGACACAATGATTTAGTGCGTTCCTGTTAACCACTAACTATGGACCCCTTCTCAGTAGAATCGTGGCTCTCATCCAAGGATGAAGATATCTGGACAAACATGATGCAACGCGTCGCTGCATTCCATCACAAACATGACTTCGCAGGAAACAACGGTCATGACATGGGCTATCGAATTGCATTAACTGTGGAAGAGTTAGGTGAACTTGCAGCAGCAGTTACCAAAAACAAACCAATTGAAGAGGTTGCAGAAGAGATGGCTGATGTTCTTATTCTCTTGATGGGGCATTCACTCGCAATGAAGATTGATCTCAAAGATGCCTTCGATAAGAAAGTAGAACGAATCATGCAACGTCCTGCTCGACAAGGTAGGCTTGGGATTCGAGTTACTGAATACGATGGTTCATGATCTTCTTCGAAGAATCATATACGTCGTTTCATGCTCATTTTTGTCATCAGCAGGAACCGTTTCAACAACTTCGTGCTCCCAATCGTTTTCACTAAAGAGTCCGACTCGAACATCTCCTGATTGATTTGTTTCAACCATGGTTAGATGAATTTCATCAACAATATCTCGACATTGTTCGTAGACATTAGCACCTCCAATGATCCAACAAATATCAGATTTATTCCCTTCTGCTACGGACAATCCGCTTTCTATAGATAAGCAAGCATCTGCGCCTTCAATGACATAATCTTCGTTTCGAGTTACAATAATATTCAATCGCTCGCCAAGAGGTCGATATGCTTCTGGAAGACTTTCCCAAGTGGTTCTTCCCATCAAGACTGCATTGTTTCCTTCTCCAACTGTGAGGCGCTTGAATCGAAGCATATCTGCTCGAAGTCTCCATGGTAATCCATCATTCTTGCCAATGCATCCATCAAGATCCATTGCAAGAATCATCTTTCGCTGCATAGAACTCACACCGATATTGGAGCTGAGATGTGCGGAAGATGTTCGTATCCAATAACTTCAAGACTTTCAAAGGTGAACTCATCAATGCTGGTTATGGATGAATCGAGTTTGATTGTGGGTAATGCAAGTGGTTCCCTACTTACCTGCTCTCTCGCCTGTTCAAGATGGTTCATATACAAATGAGCATCACCGAGCGTATGAACAAATGTCCCTGCTTCAAGGCCACATACTTGAGCCATCATGTGGGTAAGCAATGCATAGGATGCAATGTTGAACGGAACCCCCAAGAAGACATCTGCACTTCGTTGATACAATTGGCAATTGAGTCTTCCATTAGCCACATGGAACTGGAAGAATGCATGACATGGCATCAATGCCATCTCATCAAGTTCACCAACGTTCCAAGCAGATACGATGATTCGACGACTGTTTGGATTGTTCTTGATTTGTTCAATGGCCTGTTCGAGTTGATCGATAATACGTCCATCTTTTGATTCCCACTTACGCCATTGTTTTCCATAAACAGGACCCAGATCACCATTTTCATCAGCCCACTCGTTCCAGATACGAACTCCATTTTCTTGGAGATACTGTACATTTGTATCGCCCTTGATGAACCAAAGAAGTTCATGAACGATTGAACGAAGATGGAGTTTCTTTGTTGTCACCATGGGGAATCCCTTTTGCAGGTCAAATCTCATTTGATATCCGAAGACAGAAAGGGTGCCTGTACCAGTTCGGTCTTGCTTTTCAACACCTTCATCGAGGATATGTTGCATCAATTTGAGATACTCGTCCATGATTCCACCAACCTTGCTCCAGTGATGGAAGCCCTTGAGGGTTACCTCCGACTAAGGAGCGCCTAATCCGCTTATGCTTCCCATTAATTGGTCCGTAAATCGGCGATAAAGTGCAGCCAATTCAGCACGGATTTCATGTTCTTCTTTCTTAGAAAGTTGAAGCAATGATTCTGCAGTTTGTTCCCCACCATTTACATCAGTGAGCCATTGATACCATGTCAGTCCTTCTCCTGCAATGAAATGAACAGGTCGGTGCAATCGAGGGAGCTTATGCTCTTGAGGTTTCATCATGTCACGACTTCCAATGATGGCTAACGGTACAACCACTGTATGAGGGTACGATGCAGCAAGGCGAGCTACACCAGTCTTTCCAGGAAGCAAGAACGGTGCTTCTTCACGCTTCGAGCGGGTTCCTTCTGGGAAAATACCGAGTGCACGTCCTTGATCAA
>CALBJF010000256.1 GCA_937892665.1 uncultured euryarchaeote
CCATCAACAACTCGAACATCTACCTGTGTTGAAGCACTATTGCCACTCGCATCAAAGACAGTAAGGCCAACGACATGTTCTCCAATCGTGCTCCAATTGAAGGAGACTGTTGTCTGTTGGTTGTAAGGTGCTCCGTCGAGTGACCAGGAACAAGCAGAGACAGAATCATCATCAGAACTTGAATTACAAGTCAAAACAAGTGTGTTAGCGTAAGTGATTCGCCATCCATCAGAGACTGGTGTAGCAGATGGAGAGGAGGCTGTTGTCCCGGTAATTCGAGCCACGGGGTTGATAATATCATTCACGGTAATGATTTGTTCTTGACGATCGAAACTACTCTGTCCAAGAACCGTTAGCGTAACGGTTCTTTCTCCAGGAGACGTCCACTGCGCTTCAGAAGTAAGGCCAATTGCATCGACGTCATTGATGAAATCGCCATCATCATTACCATCGACCGTGGAATCAAAATCCCATGTATATTGTGATATTTGGTCAAGATTATTTGGAGTTGAAGAAGCATCGAATCCGACCAATGTATTCATTGGAACCGTGGTGTTTCCTGCAACAAATTGAGCCTGAATAACAGGAACAAGTTGAACGCGAATTGTGACTCTTAGATTCGTTGACCCATCTCCTTGTCCGTCAGGATCATTAGTGTTGTCAACAACCAATTTGAGAGGCTGATTGGCAAGGGCTGATGGAACGACCCAGCTAAACGAAGATGTTCCATCAACAGCAAGAAGTGAAGCTCCTGTTAATGCTACATTCGATTGACCAGAAAGATAGTTGGCATTCATGGAATCTGTCTGTAAGTAGACATCTGCGAATCCTTGGAGCGACCAAGCAGTTACGGCAACTGTTGTTCCTTCCTCAAGTTGCAAAGAGGTTCCCTCAAGAAGAGTCACATGCCCATCTGGAATGATGCCAACGAGATCGTGATAAGGCGTCCATGGAGTATCTGTTAATTCTGAGACAGTCATAGAAATCCGTCCATCAACACCGCCTTGATCTCCTTGGCCTTGATCGCCATCATGAGCAAGATTATCGATGATCACTGTCCATGATTTGGCATTAATTGAAGAAGGTACTTTCCAATGGAATTCGTATTGTCCATTTGCAGATTCGGTCGAAGGTATTTGTTGGAACGAAGAGCGATACGATTGACCTAACAGGTAAGGCTGCAATCCTGATTCATCGAAAACAAGAACGTCGAGTGCGTCATCAATGACTGTTATCGAGAATTCATATACATCACCTGGCTGGAGAGTTCCAAGGTCAAAACGCATGCATGCATCGTTGGCTACAGCAACTTGAGACGAGAGTGTTGATTCGCTTACTGAAAGGCACTGTGGCGCATCTCTGCCTTCAGTGGCTTGTATGCCTGGAATCATTACCGAGCACATGAGCAGACCGATGAGAACGTATGCACGCTTTGATTGCATACCTGCGCCTTGATGACATTACACTTCAATGATGCGTTATATCGTGCTGCTTCCATCCGTGTTCATTTCGCCGATAGAACGTGACGGTACCATCAACATCGATTTGGAGACGATCTCCATCGTTCGCATAGGTAATTCCGGCAGCCTCTCCGTATTCCCCCATCGCTTCATTGAGCGATTCAGTAGCATCTCGGATTCGTGCTGAGAAATGAGTCAAAACAAGGTGTTCTGCTCCACAAGTCTTTGCCGTCCTTGCAGCACCCATCGCCGTGCTGTGGAGATGTTCTTCTGCTTTCGAATGTGATTCCTCCAGAAATGTAGCTTCGTGAACAAGAACGGTTGGTATACCGATAGGATGAATCGACTGTTCCGCAGTATCTCCTGATATTACAAACGAATGAGCACTACGTTCAGGTCCACGGAATGAGGATGCTTTGAGTATCGTTCCATTTTCTTTTTCCACATCTGTGCCTGTTGCAAGTAAACGGCGTTCGCCCTCGCTGAGACCTGCAAGAGTTGCCCGATCACGATCAAAAACCCCTTTAGCAGCTGCTTTTGTGATTTGCCAAGCACAAGATGGAACGCTGTGTTTCGTAGCAAGAGCATCAAGACGAATACTCTTGAATGGTTCAGGCTGAGGCATTTCATCATGCCACTTTAGGGAAGAAACATCCGGATTGAGTTCAACCCATCTGTTTGAATGAGGATCCCCTAACATCCAACGGACTTCGTATCCTAATTCAACTGAGTTTGCTCCAAGTTGAAACCATGCCCGATATTGATTGATAAGATCTGC
>CALBJF010000257.1 GCA_937892665.1 uncultured euryarchaeote
CAGGCATTAATAATTTACAATTTCATGGTGCTGAAAATCCTAGTGATGTTCCGAAAGTACTTGACACGGTCTTGGAACATCCCCACTGCAAAGTATTTTCATTTTACCTTGAGAACACAGAAATACAAACGAATGCGGGAATAGTTGGGAAAAACAGGTACTTGGATATCTGGAGGGCAACACTCCCTGTCATCCTACACTATATCGAGGAGAATTCTGAAACCACTCCCACGGTAGATATATTCACAGAACGGGCGCCTGGAATCGAAGAGGGTTCTGAGGCACTCTCTCACATGCTTCCACCGATTCTGAGGGACAGAAAGATAAACCTGGGAAAATCGGTTGTTTTGGGCAAGAAACCAATGGAACACCCATGGCTAGGTTATCCTGACGCCATTGGGACTGCATTTTGGAACACTAAGAACACTAAGAATAAGAGAAATCTAATATTGGCTCCATACCAAACAAGAATCCTTGATTTTATGGAATTAACGCCATATCGCCAAGATACATTTTACAATTTGATACCCAGTGTATTGAGTAAAAAGGAGCAACCCCTGGAATTTCTGATTACACTTTTTGATTCGAAAGTAGAAGACATACGTGACTACATTGACCCGTTTTTCCGACAAACCGTTGAAACCAACATAGCAGCACTGAACGAACGTGAGTGGCAACGTTTACTCGACGAAATTGAACTCCATGCTGAGCGACCAGCGGGTCAGGCCGTATCTGCTCTAATACATCGATGTACGAATGCGTATGATGAATTGGCCAAATTTAAATTGGACAAAACCAAATTTGATTTTTGCATTGCAACACTGGGATCGGCCACCCACACCAATAACGGAGAAGTCAGCAGATTGATGATCAGTGAGATTCAAAATCTCCTCAATGAGGGTTATGTGCCGCTTTCTGCGAGGAAAATGAAATTCAACATTTTAAGAAAAGGATACGGTGACAATCGGTTTGACTTCATACACATCTGCGATGTTAATTCGTATCTTTCCACATCTGCTGGAGAATTGGAAGACATTACAGTCCGATTCCTCGGCTCCCAAGCCGTTTCAAGAGGGTTGAGAAACGCAGAAGGCGATGTCGATGAAGCGCTAACTATCGAGGAATACATACGAAACCGCACCAATGATTTGGGAGGTTTGGTTCGAAGGCACATTTACTGGGCTGAACTCCATGCCATGAAGCAGGAGTACATTCTTGCCAACGAAATCTTGGATAAATTACCTGAAAAAGTAGCATCCTCCAAGGAAGATATGCTCCAAAATTCATTCTTTTTTGCCACCTTACTGAAGATGCGGAGGCTTGCCAATGTCAAAACGGGCTGGGATGAAATTCAACCGTTCTTAAACAAGAATCTTAGTCGATCTCACCCTTCGGGAAGGGTCGCTTTCTGGGCAGCCAAAACGATCCTGATGAACAATGAATTATGGCTAAGCCAAGAAATTTCAAACACAGACATAAAAGCATTGCTTGAGGCATGTACAAACCACCTCACGCTTATGGCGAAACACCCAGAATTCAAGAGGGACATCGCTGGTGTCGCCCATGTCCTCCGATTTCATGAACTGCAGCAAGATGGGCTCTTTTCTGAAGTCAATACTGAGGACCTGCTTGCAGAGGTCCTTTCTCAGTCGTCCGATAGTACAAACGCTTGGCTCCAACAGCGACCACTGTTCTCGAAGGAGCATCCGAGGGCTATCAATTTCACATCATACTGAGATTCCTTTCTTGAACACGTGCTTGGTTAAGTGGAAACCATTCGTGTTCAACGCATTCACCATAACACCCATGCAAACAATACAAACGAACATACTGGATTGCTATGGGCCATATACTGCGCTACCGTTGTGGCTGTATACGAATACAACCGGGCCCCTTGTGAATACTAAAGCAGAATTCACAATGTCTAATCCGAAGAAACCTCGTCCCAAACTGAGGAAGTCGAACTCATTCGTTCTATGAGATCTATCATTCTGCGAACAGCAGGCACGAGACCCTTTTCTTCAAGATTATATTCATCTTCCTGAATGACTTTTTCCCCATCCATCTCAATGATTGTCATGAGACCAACGCCTCCGCTTTCCCACAACGAATAAACAAGATGAAGCCCATTTTCTCGCTTTGGATCAAAAGAAATACTACCGGAAGAGGTTCTTGATGAGGTGAGAGCGTTCAATGCATCCTCAGCCTTTTTTATTTTGAGGGCTTTTTCTTTACCATTCTTTTTGAAAACGAATGTTTTCGTTTCACCGTCAAAGATATCCTTATCGATTAAAATGAAAATTGAATTGGTGAAGAAATACCAAACTCCGAAGGAAAGCAGTAGGATGAGAAAAATTACGCCG
>CALBJF010000258.1 GCA_937892665.1 uncultured euryarchaeote
GGTGGAGGGAGTGAGGAGTAAGCCCCTTTTTGTTACCTTACGGCGATTGCATTCAACTTAGCATCCTACCTGTCCCTGTGCGTGCAGCATGAGCGGGACGATTTGGACTTGCTCCAGTGGGGTTGCTCGTTCCATCAACACTCAGGCAACCTCCGTCTTTCAACATCATTGTACACACCTGGTATCGTATCGTTTCTGTGGCATTGACCTGACCATTTCTGATCTTTCACTTCTGTGAACCACTTGCACTACGGAGAGGGGACTTTCCTCAGAGTCGAACTCTGTCAGCAATCCTCTCACTCCCTCCATGTGTCTGTGGAACCACTTCCATATGAATCCATCAGATTCATTGGTAAGGATTCTGACCGACATCACCAGATGGGGTTTGAGCACCATATGGACCTTGTTGCGGGGTTTCTTGTCCCGCTTGAGCCAAGGTCGGTAGGGACGTTTCAGCCCTTTGCATTCGTTGAGTGAATTTCTTTTGTCCAGTTGGGCGACGTTGTGGTTCGGAGCGCAATCCAAAGACGAGGAGACCAACAAGAACAACACTCAGAACGGCGAGAATACCAAGCATCAATGGATTTACTTCGGAGACTGTTCCAAGGAATCCTTCGCTTTCGGCTTCTTTGACTCTCAGAGTTGGTGTTTGAGCAGTCTCTCCACCCATGATTTGAACTTCGAGCCACATTGTTCCGGTTCGTGTTGGAACCCAGGTGCTTTCGTAAACAACAGTCGAACCAGGTGCAACTTGCAATAATCGAGCATCGACGCGTGTACGTGCACCGTTTGATTCGACCAGTTCTAGAACGATTTGGACGCTTCCATCAGCGTTTCCATTATTGATGATGGTTGCAGTAATTGGAACTGAATCATCAACACGTACAGATCCGCTCTCCTTCAATCCAGGGTCACCAACGAATTCAAACTCTGGCACGCGTTGTTCTAAATCCCATACATTGTATGGTGCATCTATATCGTTGAAATCTTCAGAAAATGCGTTTCCTGCCATATCAGAACCTGTGACCCAAATTCTCAGTTCAAGAGGTTCGGAACGTTCCTGTTCGGAAATAAGTTCATCGATGTCTAGACTGGCTGAGATAGGGATTGCTTCACCAAAGGCACGTCCACCGAGCAAAATCATTGCCTCTGAACCTTCGTACATTGATGCAACATTGAGTCCAAGGCCTGCAGGATGGATGGAATAGTGAAGATTAAGCGAATCAGGTTTGAGTTGAGATAGCTCACGTACAGTCAGCGTGACATCAATGGATGACCAGTCGGTTTCAGCAATCATCAGGCTTTCTTCAGGCCGATTCAGTTCCATAAGAATAGGAGCCGTATTATCGACGAAAATGGTGGTTAGCGGCCCATCCGTTAAACCTCGTAGAACTGCCCCGCTTGGAGGGTTATACATTGAAACAAACAGACCATGTTCACCAGGTTGAGTTGGAACAGACCGTCGATAAGAGAAATTCCCATGTGAATCCACAACAGATTCTTCTCCATTAATTCGCATTAAGAGATCGAGTGATTGATCAATTGTACGCTGACTACGGTACCAAACCATTTCTCCATCAAATGACATTGTGGATTCTGGGGAAGCCCATGCTCCATAAGGGGATACGATTGTGTCATCGATTGAAAGCGAGGTTTGTGATGTATCAAGAGCTAATTCCCCGCTGTAATGCCAAGTGGCATCATACAAAGGGACTGTGACAAATTGCCCTAAGCGGTCTGCAAGGTGGATGGAAGGAACTCGCAGGAGTGTTGAATCTGGGTCAAAGCCCCATTCAATGCTGAAATTGACATTGAATGCCCCTTGTTCAGAAAAGACATCTTCTCCTCCAAGAAGGCCACAGGACTCGACATCAACATACACGTGGTTACTGTAGCATTGTTCTGTATTGGAATTCCAATAAATCTTAGCAGAATCGGTTGTCGTAGAACCAAGGTCTAATTCGATGTATTCAATGTCAGTAATTCCATTCTTATCCCAGATTGGAATTTGTAAGAGATTCGCCTCACCTGGATGCAACCACCCATCTTCATGTTGACCCCATAGAAGGTCGAATTCGGTTCCAAGAGAAGGTGTTCCATCTGCACGTAGTTGAATATTGAAGAGAGGAGCGTAGATGTTTCCGCCTTCGATCATAATGTTGCCAGCACCATCAGCGACAGACAACCATCCTTGCACATAATCCCCTTCAGAAGCGCTCGAAGTATCCATTGTAAGTTTAAACTCACCAGTACTTGCAAGCATATCCTCTGGAACTTCCAATGGCATCTCTTGAATCTCATCTTCATCGATTTCGCCGTCCATGTTGATATCATCCATCCATGATCTCCAAATCAAGGCGTTCGCATGATGAGGAAGAGTAGGATTGTCTCCGATGATGAATGATACTTCGGTTGCAGGAGATGCGTCTCGATGATCGAATTCATCAATATCCATCGAGATTAACATCGGAGCGATGGTATCCATCGTGAACAGAGCAACTGGGTTTACCTCATATGATGCTCCTTGTCCAAGAAGAGGAGTCACTTCGAGTTCCATGGTCAAGTTCTGTACAGTACTTGGGACGTTGTAAATAATCGATGCGATGCCATCAACAACCAAGTTAGTTGAACCTTTATCCTGCCCATCAACAAGCAATCGAACGAGTGCTTGTCCAGTACGAGGGACGGCATTTGAAACATCCTCGAAGCCTAAATAAGCATGGACTGTAACGAATGTATTTGGTATCAAAAGAGCGGATTCAGCGTCGGTTTCAACACCTGATTGAGATTCGATTGTGAAGCGCTTCAATGAAACATCGTTTTCGATACCGTTTGCGTGTCCCAATCCAAAGACGTGGTTGAGAGGTAAAGTTGGTCCAGTTGGGCTAACCAACATAACATTCAGTGAAGCATACGGCTCATCATCCCAAGCCATTGGCATTTGGAATCGATGTGTGAATTGAATATATGCTCCACTTCCAAGCATACTAATTTCTCCATTTGAATCGATATCGCTCCATCCCAAACTGTATCCACTTTGTTGGCAACTTGAGGTCGATGCTCCCACGAGTGGTAGGAGTACGCTGCTGCATTGAACAGACGAAGTTGCTGTTGCACCTCGCAAACTCATATCGATACTCCAACCGTTATTTTTCACGTGCGCTTCAGCATCATTAACACCAAGCGGTGAAAGATCAAAGGTTGAATTGACTGTAATCCAATCCGCTGAAGGCGTGAGTGTATCGATTGGTGGAGAGATAGCAATCGACACTGGATTTAGTGTAGGTGTTGTTGAGATAGAATTGAGAGTTAATTTAATTGAACCAGAGGACATCATACGAATAGGAATTCGAACTTCCTTTACTCCACCGATACTTACGATAGAAGAGAGTTGCTGATTCAAAGCTTGCACAACAGAAGAAGTTGAAACTAAATTCAAGTTAATACCAGCCTCATATGGAGCAAAGACACCACACAAGGTAACGTCCGCAGTCGACTGGGAAGATCCAATTGTAATGCTTACTCTTGCCATAGGTAATCCTAGAATTCCTCGGTCATCAGCAGCATTCGACAAGGCGCTGTTCAGAGCACCTAATTCATTTTGAGAAAACGAAATGGGTTGGGCATTTTGGAAATTTGTAAACCCTCTATTGGTTACATCAGAACCGGCAATTTTGATATTCATGAACGGTGATTGCATTACATTATCAGAATTGAGAGTAAAGGCGAAATCATTGATACCAGCAAGAGGTAAAAGAACTTCAAACATCGAAGAGGTGCTCGGTGAAGAAGCAATTGTTTGGCAGAGTTGCCCCGTAGCGAGTCTGTTTTGGAATCCAAAAGAACCTGCATTTGCCCCATCAAGGCCCCAATCAGATACACCATCAGGGCCAATATCAATTCGCATACCTGTGCTCGGATTTGAGCGAACGGTTTCAACATCAAACGAATCAACCGAATAAGAGCCGCTTGAAGCAGTAAAACGGAATTGTACAGAATGGCTCACTTCATCGAGGGTATCGTATCCGTCAAGAGAAATTGATTGCCATCCAGTATCATCCACATTGGCTTCAAGCAGTGGCGTACCAGTTGTTGTAATCGAAGTGGAAAGTGCTCCAAACCCATTCGAGATTTTATACATTGGAGAAGTCAGAGAGCCCGTTCCTGAAACAGCACCTGTTGTCGATGACCACGTTGTTCCTGCAAGAGTCCAATCGTGTGTTGCTGGGTTTGCACTGAAGGATTCATGAATAGCCCCGCTAATACCCAAACTGTGTAATTTAGGCCCACCAGATTGGCCAGTAATCATGTGGGTTTGGAATCGTAGAGAAGGCGTTGATTCCCAATCGATTCCTCCAAGATCAATCTGTAAATCGGTCATCTGTGAATATCCAGGGATTGCAGTTCCTGTTGCGGCATCAATAAGCGACCATTCGAAGAGAGCACCTGTTGGCACTTCAGCATCGATGACCATTAAACCGTAAGAAGAAGGTTCTCCGCCAGCACTTGCACCAGGACCAAACGGTTGAGAAGTCCAGTTTCCTTCACCCGTTGAAACGCCAGAGGCCTTTGGAAGAATTTCAACGTCATCGATATTCCAGCCAGTGTATTGGACGCTACCGTCAGAGGAACCGAGTCCAAAACGAACTTGGAAATTAGAGTTCCCTGCAACGTAAGTAGAAATTGTGATGGTTTGAGTGGTGTATGAACCATCATTCACTGTACCGGAATTCGACCATACATTCACCCAATTCCCTGCGTTGTTTTTTACTGAAACATATGCATGATCATAGGAACTTGATTCAACACCAAGCCTCTTTTGGAATTTAAGATCCCACCCACCTGAGCAACCACCACAATTCATCACTGGTGAAGTAGCCCAATATGGACCACCCATGTAACTCGGATAATTTCCGTTGTAGGTATACAGAGCCTTTGAACCACTTGTAACGCCGTTTGATGAGCCAAGAGCACTATCGTATCCCCAGAACCATGTATTGGTACCTCCAAAGGTCCATGCGTTGGTTCCTTCCATATCATAAGTCCATCCTTGAGGTAATAATTCCAAACTGGTTCCGTTAACATCGACTCCATCGTAAACTGCTTGTGGATGATCATAATCTACTGAAGAATCCCACACTTTAGCCGCACTTACCGGAAGAACGTTTTCGTCAAGGGAAAGGTCGATTGAAGTAACGGCTTCCCCATTTGGAACGTTGATTGAAATGGCATCGTTTACACCATCAGGATAAGAACCAATACTAACGATATTTGATTGCCCCGTTGGTGTAACATTCGATACACTCTCATCAGAGAAAACGATGTCTTGCGCTGTATTATCCACCAATGGACTGCCTAATGAAATCAGAAAAACCGACAGCATCAAACCGACGACCATCACGTTACGGCTGCGCCCACCCATGGCCCTCCCTATTCTTTCCACCCAAAAAGCATTCTTGCAAGAAATTTGGTTCAATATTTTAACAATCAATATCAACCGTCCGAAACAAGAGCACATTATGAGCGACGCTGAAGCACTCAAGAAACTCGCAGGTGAAGCCGCGTGTTCGTACGTAAAATCCGGAATGAACGTGGGCCTAGGAACTGGTTCAACGGTCAAATATACTGTCTTGGAACTTGGAAGAAGAATCAAGGAAGAAGGGCTTGAAATCGTTGGTGTTCCGACATCGGTTGCTACAGAAGAACTCGCAAATGAGGTTGGTATACCATTGGTCGAACTTGGATCGATTGCTGGATTAGACATCGTCATTGATGGAACCGATGAATTTGACCCGCAATTTCAACTCATCAAAGGTGGAGGAGCAGCATTACTTCGCGAAAAGATTGTAGCACAACAGTCAGCCTCGATGGTTGTTGTAGCCGATGGAAGAAAGCAAGTGGAGTGTCTTGGAGCATTTGGAATTCCAATCGAGATTACCCCGTTTTCATCTGACGTTACAGTGCGAGCACTCGAAGCTCTGTTGAATTGCCATGTCGTTCTGCGTTCGAGTGAAGAACAACTCATTCTCACAGATAACGGAAATTGCATTGCTGATGCGAACATTGGGGCAACAGTTGATGATCCTCTTTTGATGGAAGCACAAATTCTCAACATCGCTGGAGTCGTTCAGGTTGGACTCTTCAACGATATGTGCGATGTCGTCGTCTTAGCAAACGATGGAAAAGTAACGACATTAGTCAACCCAACGGGTCGATTGTGAAGGCGGGCCTGACGGGGTTCGAACCCGCGACCTACGGATTAAGAGTCCGTCGCTCTACCTGACTAAGCTACAGGCCCACGCTGGCCTCTGTCAAGATGTATTTAATCCTCATGGGACAAAGTCGTCCCAGCATCCTCTCGTAACGCAGAAAGTGCATCTCCTGGCTTACAAAGGATTGAACGCATCCCAGGTGAATGGCGTACTGCTTCGATCATACTAGAAATCTTAGGACCCATTGATCCTTCAGGAAAATGACCCTCTGCCAGGTATTTCTCAGCTTGTGAAACGCTTAGAGTTCGATGTTCTTTTTGTTCATTTGAACCAAAATCAGTGAATACGGCTTCAACACCAGTGGAAATAATCAGTGCTTCAGCACCTAATTCTGAAGCCAGTAAAGCAGAAAGACGGTCTTTGTCGATAACGGATGGAATCCCTCTGAATTGCTTCTCATCATTGATAATTGGAATCCCACCACCACCACCACAGATAACAACTGCACGCTG
>CALBJF010000259.1 GCA_937892665.1 uncultured euryarchaeote
AAACCGAAACAGGTGTGTCTTTGTTGGTGTTGGTTCCACCGTCACCAAGTTGGCCGTAGTTATCAAGCCCCCAACAGTTGAGAGAACCATCGTCAAGAATGGCGCAGGTGTGTTGGTCTCCAGCAGAAACTGTTGTATCTGTGAAAATCGAACCTTCTTGATGTCCAGGTTCGTTCAAAGAATTAAGAGAGAGTATGACTTCTTGAGATGGTGAGATCTCTTCAAGAACTGTGGTTTCACTTGATTCATTCAGAGAGCTTGTGGCTGCTGAGAGTCCGAGAACAAGCATCAGGAAACTGAGTAAAAGTGTCTTCGTAATTCGCTTCATAATTCCCCTAACATTGAATCACTTATTACTATGCCATACAAATTTAATGAATTCGAGAATTAAAGTCGATTTTCACAGGGATGAACGATTCTGTGTATACAACGGGAGCCCTTGTATATACTCGAACTACTCTTCTTCTTCGTAAGAAGATATGTTGCTTAAAATGAGAACGAAGGAAAGGAGTAGAGGAATTATCACACAGCAGATTTGAATGCCACTGGCTGCATCACATCCAAGACCCTCATACCCAACAAAATTTTCTGAATTATCACAATCAATTCCATTGCCATCATTCTCAGAGTCAATTTCTAAACCCCAAAAAAAACCGCAGATCGCCACAAATAAAAAGATCAAAGCCAATTTTGGTGGTCGATATGACGAACCTTTTGATGAAATTGTAATTTCACCCTCTTGTTCGCCCATGTGTAATTTTACATTCACGTTGGTATCAAGGTTCCACCGACACTAACCTGAATTTATGTCGATTTGAGGGGATATATGAGTCCTCTATGGGTCATATACATCGCTACTGAAGCAATTCCAAATGTCGTAAAGATTAGGGCAATGGTTCAGAACGCACCTATTTGAATAACCGATGCAACCAGAGGCTATGCTCACATCTGCTCTGTATGACCGCTTCTTAGGTCACAGGACGAATGAAAAACTGCGGCATTTGTGCATTCAGGCTGCGATTTTAGGTTTTTTACTCCATTTGCTGTTGTGCTTGCTCTATCAACTGGATTTAATCAGTTTCAGTCAACAGACCGGCGAGCTGTTTGACTCCTATCTTGACGCTTTATACACTCCTTTCTCCATATTTTTGGCGTACGAAGTTTACGAATTGATTCGTACAATTCCAGATTCATTCACAAATTCAATCGGAAAACAGTTTGAGATCATCACCCTGTTGGTGGTAAGAGATATTTTGAAGCGATTGTCAGACATTGATGCGTCTGTGACCTCTACTGTTGACGGCAGCATCACGATTCTAGCAGTCGAATGCCTCGCATTTCTAATTCTCTTTGGAACCGCATTGCTGTTTTATAGAGCCCAACGTGAAACAAATCTAATTTCCAACAAGAGTGATGAATTGGGGAAATTTATCTTGCAGAAGAAACAACTTGCAATCTTACTTTTTGCCGTATACATCTTAACGGCCATTTACTCACTTTCCATATGGTCATACGGCGTCTTTGAAGGAGATGGAAGTACGAATCGTACGATTTTCTTCCTTGACTTTTTCACCGTACTGATCATGGCCGATATTCTGATTTTGCTAGTCTCCTATCAGTACATTACAGAATTTACATATCTTGCAAGAAATACTGGATTTATTCTTTCCACTGTCATCTTACGTGTCGCAATAGCAAGTCCTGGAATGTCAGGGGCCATTCTGTTCATTCTTGCTGGTTGCCTTGGTTCGGCGGTTCTTCTCTCAGGGTATCTGTTCCATAAGAGTGAACAGGCCAATAGTACAGAATCTGAATGAGTGGATGGGCAGAAAAACAATACCCAAGTACGGTGGGAATTCGAAGAGTCCCCTTTGCAACCGATCTTCTTGGAAAGAACTATTTGTTGTATTCCAGTAATCCAACCATGAATCTTGATGCCCTCGCACGCCCAACAATGCAGGTGAATCTTTGGGCCTCTCTTGGATATGGAGTATTCCTTCTTGCAGCCCCCGATATGTTTTGTGATCTACTCAAAGCAGAAGCCGTCAACACTTCTTGGTTACGAACAATAGGAGCGGCTCTGCTTGGAACCAATGTAGTCGGAAGCTGGTTATGGCTAAAGAGTCCATCCTTGGACATGGGACGAGTTCAAACAATAACTGCAGGACTTGAGACATTTGCAATGGCTCTTTCACTCCTCTTGGGAGAGTTCACTGCAGAGAATATTTGGATGGTTCAAGCATCTGTTGCTCTAGCATTCGTTGTAACCATAGGGCTCTATTCATCTTCATTGAGTACCTATTATGATTCAGAAGGTTAGAGAGAGTCTCTCTTCTCCAGCTCCAAGAGGCTCTAATTCGGGATTAACAACAAAATTGGGCCCTTGCGCTCATTTTGAGTAGGAGGGTACCCACTACCAGACAGATTCTTTTGTCCAACGTCCAAACCACGCCGATCGTTGATTCGTCTCCAAAACGAGGTATTATATCCACAGGTGAGGAACGACCACCATGGATTTGTATGATGTCTCCTTTTTCTTGTCAACAATGTGGGTTGGACCTTTTTGGTTTGGGATGCTGGTTTTCCCAGAACACAAACTGACAAAGAAGGCAATGGAAGGGCCATGGTTTTTCCTCGGCCCTATTCTCATCTGGTGGGCAGCCACACTCGCTGAACCGCAAGGTCTGATTGATTTTGCAAAAGACTCAACAAACCCTGCAGGAGTTTTGGAAGGGCTTGCAGCGATTATGGGGACGAAGCCCGGTGCTGCTGCTGCGTGGGCCCACATGGTCGCAGGAGATATTTTTGTCACTCGATGGATGTGGATGCGCTGCGGCCAAGAAAAAATTTCACGTGGCGTGACAGCAGCGATTGTGTTCTTTGGCGTCATGTTGATGCCAGTGGGCGTGGCCATCTATTTGGCGTTCGTTCGGAGCACCAACGTTCCTGAGTGATTTCGCCGACCCGACCAAGAACAACGCCTTTGTTCGACAAATAGGTAAAAATCAAATGGTTAGCAGTGGGTCTTGTCAGACGCTACCCTATGCTTCAAAAATTGCTTCACATTTGGGACACTTGGCTCGTCCTTTGTAGGCCATAGGAATGCGAATAGGTGCGGCACATTGCGGGCAATGGAGCAAACGTTTTGGTTCAATTTTAACTGATTCAGGTTTAGATTGAACAGACTTTGAGTTGGGTGAATTTGAATCTGTTTCTTCCATGAATAATGCCCAGGGCCTTGCAATCAATATATGGCTGACAATATATCCCCAAAAACAAATTTTGAGAATTGAAGCAATGAAGTAGAATGAGTCTTCAAAACCATCACTGCTCCCTCCCCCCATGCCACTAAAAACTGCAAGAAGAAACAACCAACCTAAGCCAAGGACAGTTGTGAGAATAGCTACTGATGCGGTTGTAGTAAGCAGGAGATATCCCGTTGATTGCGTCGCATACTTGCCTTCATCTTGTTTGAATCGTTTGTAAGCGTCCATTGATCGAAGTGTAGATTGCGGTGAGGTGGTATCAATTTCCAAACTTACGTACTTACCCGTCGTGATTTCACCAAGCCGTACTGAAAGTACAAAAAATCCTGAAAGAACAAAGGGGGCGGAACAAAAGTATGGCAATATAAAATCTAAGGCTTCAAAATCGCTTCCCGTCATAAAAAAAACAAGAATCCCTACAAAAATTAGCGCTAAAGGGGCAAGAAGTCGGTTCCCTCCTTCCATGTTCTTACCTGAAATACCACTCTTATGAAATTACCACCTGCGCAGTCGATAGAAACGCGAAGGCTCTACTCTTTCGCAAGAATTTGGATGGGAGCGTCTTGGCCGCTCCTCACGGT
>CALBJF010000260.1 GCA_937892665.1 uncultured euryarchaeote
GCACCGACCCACTGCAAGCCCTTGGATTCGTCAATACCTGAGCAATGGGTATTCGGATAGACCCTCTGAGAATATCCGAAATAGATTGAGCCATGCATACAGGAATTATGATTGAATAAGAATGTGAGTAAACTGAACTCGTCATATTCCTCTGGAGTATTATTCATCGTAACGTAGTAGAGGATAAGTACTGCTTCCATGAGGCGTTGGCATGTACCCTTACCATCGTCTACTGAAGATGGTGCTCAAGAATATCTTCCTGAAGCAAGAAGTCTTCGATATCGAAAAAGAATATCTCTTCCATTTCCGACCAGGCATTGGTGACATCGATGTTTATCCTGAAGTCAACAACGGCCGACATTTCGTATTTTGTGACCTTGCACGGTACGATATTGCCTTCCGAGTTGGCTTGTTCAAGTATGTTCGAAAGAACAAGTATGCCTTTGTGATTGGTGGTTCAACGATGCGCTACCGAAAGCGGCTTGTACCCCTTCGAAAAGCAACCGTTCGATCCAAAATCGTTGGATTTGACGAGAAATTCTTCTACTTTCAACAAACGATTGAACAGAAAGGAGAAGTCAAATCTTCAGCATTGATTCGTGCAGGAATCCGTTTCAAAGGAGGCTCAGCGCCTCCAGGAGAAATCATCAAAGATCTTGGATATAATCTCGAGCCTTTCATGGAACCCTGGGTGGTTGAATGGGCAAATTGGGACAATGAAACACGACCATGGCCTGAACCGATGTAATATTGCCAAGCAGTGGGTACGCACGAATAGGACGGACTGCGAACCCTTGCAGATGACTTTCTCATACACATGGGTGTTATGGGAAAACCCTCGTTAACAAGAAGTAGAAGCTTATCTATTGCTTAGAATCACTCTTCTTCAACTATTGCAACAAGAGATTTTTCTTCATCCTTTAGAGGTGGCTGAGCTCGATAGAGCATGATCGTGATTCCAATAACTACAACAAATCCTAGCAATGGTAGAGCTGGTGCTTGTTGAGCACTTTCGAAGGAACTTAGAGGTTCTTTGTTGTCACCAAGTCCATCTCCATTAGCATCTTCCCATTCGGTTGCATCGAGTGGGAATTTGTCTTTCGAATCTGGGGTTCCATCGCCATCATCATCTCTATCAGTGTTATCCCCAGTTCCATCATTGTCTGTATCTACAGATTCTGTAGCATCCAGTGGGAAGGCATCATTGGCATCGGAGACTCCATCCCCATCAGCATCTGTGTCAGCATTGTCACCAGTTCCGTCTCCATCTGTATCTACAGTTTCAGTTGCATCAAGAGGGAAGGCATCATCTGAATCAATTAGATTGTCTCCATCATCATCTGTGTCAGCATTATCTCCAATTCCATCATTGTCTGTATCTACAGATTCTGCAGCATCAAGTGGGAAGGCGTCATTGGCATCTGAGACTCCATCGCCATCATCATCTGTATCTGCATTATCTCCAGTTCCATCGTTGTCTGTATCTACAGATTCGGTTGAGTCAAGTGGGAAAGCGTCATTGGCATCAGAGACTCCGTCGTCATCATCATCTGTGTCAGCGTTATCCCCAGTTCCATCATTGTCAGTATCTACAGATTCTCTTGAATCGTATGGGAATGAGTCATAACCATCCTCAACGCCGTCGTTGTCATCATCTTGGTCTGCGTTGTCTCCAATACCATCGTTATCGGTATCAACGGACTCAGTTGCGTCAAGTGGAAACGCATCGTAGACGTCGGGGACAGAATCACCATCATCATCGGTATCTGCATTGTTTCCAATACCATCATCGTCGGTATCTACTGATTCTGAGGCATTAAGTGGCAGGTCATCATCAACATCTGGTACACCATCATTATCATCATCCAAATCTACCGACCAATCGTCACAACCATCTCTGTCGTGGTCCTGATATGGGTATCCGTTTGGACAATCATCATCGACGTCAAGAACCCCATCACCATCATCATCTGTATCTTCTGTAGCATCATCGCAACCATCCCCGTCGTAATCTGCTACCAATGTGGATAGACCTCTTGGACAAGAATCATCGATATCATACACTCCATCGTTATCGTCATCATCGTCTAACACGTCAACCGTTAGGTCACCATCGTGGTCAGGAAGACATTGCAAGTACGATGTGGATCCTGTAGTAATGGTTGATTTCCCTTTTACACAAGAAGTTTGAGTGGATTGACCCGTACCCAAAGATGAATCAACATAGTAGCCTACACCAGCATCGACACAAGCAGAGATACTTGTCGAACCTGTGTTTGGATTGTATTTCCCTGCCAAACAAGCAGTTTGAGTGGATTGGCCTGTTTGATCAACATAGTATCCAGCATCAGCATCATAACAGGATGTTTGACCTGTTGATGGTTGATAAGTTCCTGCCAAGCAAGCAGTTTGACTTGATTGAGCCGTTGTTAAGACATAGTATCCTACATCGGCGTAGTCGCAGGAGGTTTGCCCCGTATCTGGTTGATAGCTTCCAGCAGCACAAGGAGCTTGGCTTGATTGTGCAGGAGATGGAACATAGTATCCTGCATCGGCATCATCACAGGATGTTTGACCTGTTGATGCTTGATAGGTTCCTGCCAAGCAAGCGGTTTGACTTGATTGAGCCGTTGTTGAGACATAGTATCCTGCATCAGCATCATCACAGGAGGCCTGACCTGTGTTAGCCTGGTATGTTCCTGCAGAACAAGCCGTTTGGCTAGATTGTGCAGGAGATGGAACATAGTATCCTGCATCGGCATCATCACAGGATGTTTGACCTGTTGATGCTTGATAGGTTCCTGCCAAGCAAGCGGTTTGACTTGATTGAGCCGTTGTTGAGACATAGTATCCTGCATCAGCATCATCACAGTCAGTTTGGCCTGTATCCGATTGATAAGTACCTGCTAAGCAAGGAGTTTGAGTGGATTGACCGGTTTGATCGACATAGTAACCTGCATATGCGTCGATACAAGCGTTCCATGTTGACCCTGCTTGTGGATTAAACGTTCCCGCTAAACATGCAGTTTGAGTAGATTGGCCTGATCCTAAAAGTACATTCACGTAGTGCCCTGGGCTTGCGCCAATGCAAGCAGAGATACTTGTCGAACCTGTGTTTGGATTGTATTTCCCTGCTAAACATGCAGTTTGAGTGGATTGGCCTGTCTGATCAACATAGTACCCTGCATCGGCGTCATCGCAAGAGGTTTGTCCCGTATCTGGTTGATAACTTCCAGCAGCACAAGGAGTTTGGCTCGATTGGGCTGTGGTTAGGACGTAGTATCCTGCATCGGCGTCGTCGCAGGAGGTTTGACCCGTATCTGGTTGATAGGTACCTGCTGAGCAAGCAGTTTGAGTGGATTGGCCTGTTTGGTCAACATAATATCCTGCATCGGCAGCCGTTGCACTCGATTGGCCTGTCTGATCAACATAATATCCTGCAGGAGCACTCGTACACGAAATTGAGCCTGTAGTACTGCTGAACGTTCCTATCGAACAGGCAGTTTGGCTTGTTTGAGCTGTACCAGAAACATAGTAGCCAGCATCTGCGTCGTCACAAGACGACTGACCCATGCTCGCTTGGTAGGTTCCAGCAGCACAAGCGGTTTGGCTCGTCAGGGCTGTGGTTGGAACATAGTATCCTACACCCGCATTGTTGCAGGATGACTGACTGGTTAACCCTTGGTAGGTTCCAGCAGCACAAGCGGTTTGACTGGTTTGTCCAGTTGAAGATACAAAGTAGCCGCTACTTGCGTCGGTGGCGTACCTCGAAGCGGATGAAGGCACATACTTACCAAGTGGCGAGTCTGTGCACATGTAAAATCCGTATTGACCAGCGGGACATGAAGCTAAAGAAGGCGAGGTCGACTCAAACACATTCAGTATCCCATCGTTATCAAAATCTCGCTCGGAAAGGGCAGCGAGACGGCCCGATCCAAAACTACTGGTTAAGGTTGGTGAGTTTTGTTGACCTGCTACCCCGTTGCCCAATTGGCCGTAATTTTGGCGTCCCCAGCACGAGGCTGAACCGTTGTCGAGAAGGGCACAGGTGTGGTAATATCCGGATGAGAGTGCTACAGCAGTACGGCCAGAGCCAAGACTGCTGGTGAGCGTAGGCGTGGTTTTGTCAGATAATGGGTAAGTCCCACCGTAACCCAGTCTACCGTAACTTCCGTGTCCCCAACAGGAGACGGATCCGTTGTCGAGAATGGCACAGGTGTGTTCAGGTCCGGATGAGAGTGCTACGGCAGTACGGCCAGAACCAAGACTGCTGGTGAGGGTAGGCGTGTCTTTGCCTCCGGCATTACTTGCTCCATTGCCCAATACGCCGTAACTTCCGGTCCCCCAGCAGGAGACGGCCCCGTTGTCGAGAATGACGCAGGTGTGGTAACCTCCAGAAGATATCGCTACGGCCGTACGACCTGTTCCAAGGCTGCTGGTAAGCGTTGGTGTGTTTTTCTGGTTTCCACAACTTCCGCATCCTAATTGCCCATCCATATTTAGCCCCCAACAGGATACATCACCGTTGTCAAGAATGGCACAGGTGTGGAATCTTCCGGCAGAGAGTGCCACGGCCGTGCGACCCGTACCAAGGCTGCTCGTGAGCGTGGGCGTGGATTTGTCAGATGTTCCTCCATTACCCAACTGCCCGTTGCTGTTCTCTCCCCAGCACGACACATCACCGTTGTCAAGGATTGCACAGGTGTGGCCAACTCCTAATCCAAGCGCTACAGCTGTACGACCTGTTCCAAGGCTGTTGGTAAGGGTTGGCGAGGGTTTATTGGCTGTTCCTCCGTTACCCAACATCCCATTATTGCCTGGCCCCCAGCACGAAACGGCACCATTGTCAAGGATGGCACAGGTGTGACTACTACCTGAAGAAACTGCTACAGCTGTACGGCCCGTTCCAAAGCCGTTGGTAGGAGTGGGCGTGTTTTTGCCATGGCTTCCACCATTGCCCAATGCCCAGCTAGATCCTTTCCCCCAGCATGAAACCGAACCATCATCGAGAACGGCGCATGTATGGTAAAATCCTGAAGAGAGAGTTGCGTCTGTGAAAATTGATCCTTCTTGAGACCCAGGTTCATTCAATGAATTGATAGGAAGAATGACTTCTTGAGGCGTATTTTCCTCTTCGAGGGTTGGGATTTCTCTTGATTCATTCAGAGAGCTTGTGGCTGCTGAGAGTCCGAGAATAATCATCAGGAAACTGAGTAAAAGCGTCTTCATAATTCGGTTCATAAACATCGTAAGTAATTTTCTTTTATTAGGCTAACATCTAATTTTAATTGCATAATAATCTGCTGAACACAAGGGGACCCCTTGTGTATGCGGGTGAATACAACGGTACCCATAGCGTCGTATACATACACAAGGGTGCCCCTCGTGTATACTCCTCATCGAGACTATCCTCTCGCACATACTGGAATTGTAGAATATGCCGGCAACAATCACATATAGGGGCCTTAAGATGAATCTCTATGGAGGACATGAAATACTATCGCCAATTGATTCAGCAAGGCTATCCTCCAATGGCTGCTGCACAATATACAAAGCAATACTTTCCAGAATTTCAAGATCCTATACTCAACCCGTCATTGTTTATTTCTCCTGATGCAAACAGCATTCTACAACCATCTGTACAAAATTTAATTGGTTTGTCGACTGATGGTCTTGAATCCTCACTTGGTTCTAAACTCGATGGGAAAGGTTCACGGAAAAAAATCTTTATCGCCTCGATATTGATTCTTGGGCTTGTTGGAACTGGAGGATATTTCCTTAATG
>CALBJF010000261.1 GCA_937892665.1 uncultured euryarchaeote
ATCGACCCAACCCCTCAAGATTGAGATTAATGCAACTGTTGAGGACGGAACTGGTTTTTCACCACTCGAAAATGCACAGATTACACTGGTCATAATGGCTGGAAATGAAGCATCCACGTTATCTGGAACTACCGATGCTTCAGGAGTCTGGGCGCCTGTGGATGTCACGAATCTGCATGATATTGCTGCAGCAATTTTCCTTAATTTCAGTTCGACCTACGGTGAAACTCTTTCTTTAGATGCAACAATGGCAGTTATTGAGACCACTGATGTTCAACCGATCTTAGGTAATTCAGTACAACTGAACATGAGTACTGGAATTAGCGCTCTTCTTTCAGGCCCAACAGATATCGACAAGGATTCGAATGATGCGATTGATCTCAACATCACTCTAACGGCGAACGATGCAGATAACATCGCACAACAGGCTTCTTTGGAAGGAACATCAATTGCATGGACTGCATACAATGAATCAGACGTCGTAATCAACAGCGGAACAGAAACAGTTTCCCTAGGGAAAATACGTGTTGTTTCAGAATTTGAAAACACAACATATATTCAATTCGAGGTCATAACAAGTGACCGAAACTGGTTTGGAACATTATCGCATACAACTCTATTAAATGCGTATGTAGATGAATCAACAGACAATGAAACAGATACGAATACAACTGAACCTGAGTGGGAGCCAACAATCCTTTTACCAGCAACAGTTACCTGTGAAAGCTCAACAATTCTAACCAACAAGAAGATGGATAGCGACCCTATTGAATGTCAAATAGTCAATCCAAATCCATTTGGGATTTCAGTTGAATTAACTGCAACTGATGTACCTGCATTGTTTAACAAACCGTCAACAGTGACCATTGCTGCAAATGGCTCTGATACAATTTCGTTTGAACCAACATACGATCAGATATGGAATGCACAAAAAGATGAAGGCGTAGTGAAAATACTCAGTTTCTCAATCTACACAACATCTCCCGATTACAATTCGCTTCAACCTTCAATGACTTCAGACACCGTAGAATGGACTGCATCACAGGATGTTCCAGAAGACACATCAAAGACAGATGGCGATAACAAAGAGTCATCAAATACCCTGCTTTATGGTGGAATTGGTACCGCAGTTCTCGCTCTAATGTCTCTTATTGTCGTTGGATACCGTCGAGCAAGCACAGGGTTTGATGATGACGAATTCTACGAAAGCGATGACGAATTCCCTACTGGAAAGAGCGAACCTGCTCCAGAGATTCCAGAAGGGCGTCCTCTTGACGAATTCGAAGATAAAACCATCAGCGCTGAACCTGAAATTATCGAACGTCCTGGTGATTCCTTAATCTCTGAACTATCAGGAGAAGATTCAAATGATTTCATCGAAGAAGCCGAAGAGCCACAAGTCGAAGAAGCCGAAGAAGCCGAAGAATCCGTTGAAGAAGAT
>CALBJF010000262.1 GCA_937892665.1 uncultured euryarchaeote
TGGATAACCAAGCGCCGTTCTTGATGTGGACTTCTCCACAAGATGGAGCCATCTTTCCTTCACAAGGCGAAGTAGAGTTCAACGCGTCCGACTCATGGGACCTTGATGATGACATCTTGACCTTTACATGGACTTCGTCCATAGACGGTTGGTTGAGCGATGGTGGAGTCTCTGTGTTAACTGGGAATGGATTGACAGCCCCCTCAGTGGGATTGAGCGATGGTATCCATGTCATCACGTTGGAACTGTGTGACGATGCGGGGCATTGTGTTTCGGAAAGTAGAACAATTGAATTAACCAATCTTGCGCCTGAATTGAATGTGACATTTGAACCGAGTTTAACTCAGTTCAGTGAACTGATCATGCCACAAACTGGTACGGTTGTTATCAACACCACAGGAACATTTGACCCAGAGGGGGACGATTTTGCATGCCTCATCAAATTCGGTGGTTACAATCGCCAAGGTACGGGTTGGGGTAATCAGTATACTTGCCCACAGGAACTTTCGTACACATTTGATCACTTTACAGACGATCCTCCTGCTTCCTTTTTCTTGACTGTCATGGCCTTTGATGATGTGGGTAACAACGATACCTATTCTGTTGAGGTTAAATTGTACAACGAAATGCCGGAATCTTCGTTTACCCTTGAGCGAAATGGAACTGCTAGCGAGGATATTATCTTCTTCAATGGAAGTTCATCATACGACCCTGAAGGAAATGATGTTTCATTCGAATGGTGGTCAAATGTCGATGGAACTCTAATGGTGGGGAATCACATCGAGAATATTTCTTGGGACGGATATCTCTCAAGAGGCGTCCACCAAATTGAACTGAGAGTAACCGATAACCGAATGGAGCATGGTGGACAAATGTCTGTGTATTCTGAACTCATTACAATCGATAATTCCGTTCCTAGAGCGTTTATTGAAGATCTCGATGTCTTTGATAATCTTGATTCTTCAATTCTCATCCCATTCAGCGCCAATGGAAGTGGTGATTGGGATTCTGCCTGTTTCACTTTCCCAGAAGGAGGAGATTGGCATTGTTCAGAAGTTGAACCTGCTGCAGGCTCAGAATTCCTGCAAATTGTTTGGACGAGCGATGTGGATGGTCTTCTAACTCCTGAAGGTGAGGATTGGCTGACATTTGAAGAACGATTGAGTCCGGGTGAGCACGTCATTACTCTCTCGATTAGTGACGGTATCAACCCTGCAGTGACAACGACGCGGTCCCTTTCAGTCTCGACATCAGCTCCAGTTCTCGGTCTTGATTCACCACAGAATAACAGCGTCCATTCTTCGAGTGATATGATTCTCTTCGATGCTCGTTCAAGCATTGATTACGATGGCGATGAGTTTACAATGACAGTTCGAGAGTACGATTCAGTCACAGAAACATATGTTCCACTGCTAACAGACGTTAATGCATCGATTACGCATTCGGTCAATCTTGACGCAGGCGAACAGGACGTACAAATTGAATTGATTGATTCAACTGGTGCAATTCGAATTGAATATGTACACTTGATAATTGAGGCAAGCGATCCGGTTGCTACGATTCTCTCGCCATTAAATCTTGAATCGATTGATCCAGGTATGATGATACTGTTTGAGGGTGATTCATCGGATGCGGATGGCGATCTTGTTGTTCGTGAATGGAGGTTATGGCCTTCGATGACTCAGCCAAGCAACGGCCAAGTTACTGTTCTAAGCACGCAATCGACGTTCTCTCAAGTTTTCGCACCAGGGTCTCACCATGTATCCCTCTATGTTGAAGATGCCCGAGGCGCAGTATCACAAGAACACATCAACTTCACAGTACGTTCAAGTCTACCAGAGTTAGTCCGAACCAGTTTACAACTTTCTCAAACCGAATTTGTATCCGGAGAGATTGTAACTCTCGAGGTTTCGATTCAATTGATTGATGCGGATGGTTCAACAGATGACGTGCGTGTTGATATTGACCACCTCATACAATCATGGAGTTTCAATCTCTCAGACGATGACAGAGATTCCGTCTGGACAGGGTCGCTCGAATTCCAACCTGAGGGTAAAGGTAGTCCAAGTCTGAAAGTAATTGCAACTGATGGCGAAGGTGATAATGCCAACATCGACATCCTCTCCGAACCGTTGAAAGTCGTTGACGAAGCAGGCGACAGTTTCTTGTCTGCTCCTGTATTGATTGGAGGGGTTTCCCTTGTTCTTCTGGTCGGGCTTCTCATCACGATTCAACGTCGTCGACAAGCCAATGCTGAGATGAAATTAATCGATACATGGGGCGTTTTCGGAAACGGTATGGAGGATGAAGCAGATTCTGAAGAGAAAGAATCTGAGGACTCTAAAGAAGAAGTGTTAGATTGGGATAATGTCTGAACTTAGTTTCAATTTGATACTCCATATCATTAATATATTACTAAAATATACATAAAAGCATGAAGAGAACCATCGCTCTACTTTTTGCCTGTCTAATGATTGTTACAACCATACCTGCTAACGTAGCTGCACAAGATGCAGCAGAACCGATTGCTTTTGGAATTGAATACGATTACTCAAACATCAACGCTGACATTGAATCTATGATTGGATTAGATCTTACTGAGATCTTCCAAGAAGTTATGGCTGCTGGCGATGATGCAGGAATCGATTTGTTGATTGGTCGTGTTACAACGGGAAGCACAACAATTGTTTTCGAACAATATGATGGTGATATGGTAACACTCGATGTTGATGGAACACAAACTGATTTTTCCACCAAGATAACCGAATTAACGGTACGACACGGAATCCTCGATGACTTTGCAGTCAATGCAGAATGGGATGATTCCTATGCTGGAATTGAATTGACTATTGGATATGATGCAGAGCAATTATTCAATGCAGATGTTCTCTACACAGAATACTTTGACGCGAACATGGGCCTTCATGGAATGGACATGGAAATGGACATTGAGGCTATGATCGAGTACAGCGTTGGTATTTCTGGTGAACTTTCTGGTGATGGAGAATCACTGCCATTCGATGTTGAATTAAAGATTGGAACTTCTTACGAAATCAACAATGGTCTACTTGAGGTTCGAATGGACGAGCCATCGCCTGTATACAACGAGATGTCAAATCTCCAGCCTGGAGAAGAATTGGGTTGGGACTGCGGTTCCGATGAAACCTATGTTGACTCTTGGTCTGGCGGAGTAGAGATTGGTGATGTTTGTTCTGAACATAATATCCATTACGAAACCGCAACAACTGTCGTCTTTGAACTAACTGGTATTCCTACAGAAGAACTCGGACTTCCAGCAGGCGACTTTGACATCTCTATCACAGACTCTGTTACAGATTTGTACGATGGAGAAGTAGAACTCTTCTTCATGGGCGGTGCAATGCAACTGCTCGATGAGCCTTCTCAGATGATCACAATCGATGATGGAAGTACACTGGAAGTTCACCAAGCGTATGCGTCTCCTACACCACTTGCATTCCCTGCAATGTGGGCTATGATGTGGGCAAACTCTGTTGTTGGTAGTGGAGATTACCCAACGATCGTTGATGCTCTCATGGGCAATGCCAACTTCGAAGAAATCTTTGGAGACTTTGCAGATGGCATCAGTGGTGAAGGTGATGATGATGAGAGATACTTTACTTGCGCAAATTTGAATGAAATCTCAGAAGATTACATGCAAGATGGGTATGACGACTGTGGAGATAACTCCGATGAAGAATTCTGGTGTACCGACGATGACGGATACTCATGGGAGATCAACGTATGGAGTGTTAACGATGGATGGGAAGATTGTCCAAACGGCGAGGATGAAACCATGGGTCCACAGTATGACATCTACCTTGAAATGTTAGATTCCTCAGAAGATGAAATGGAGTTTGATTATCAAGTCAATGGTCTTGATTATGAAGAGGATTATGAAGTATCTTGGACTATTACAGATGATGAAGGCACAACCTCAGATGCTGGGTCAATGGCAGTAACAGGAAAAGGTGAGGCATACAGCTATGAAACTGCTTCAATCAATGGTCCTGGCGAATATTGTATTGATGTAGAAGTCACTCGCCTAAGCGACGATATTTTGATCAGTGAAGAACAACGATGTGATTCCGTTTCAAGAGATATGGAACCAAGTGATAAAGTGATAACAATTGTTGAAGCTATTGGAGAATCTACGCTTGAGAATGCATTGGAAATCTTCGGAGATAATCTTGAAAATCGTCTGTCCAACTTTGAAGACGATTTCGATGTCGCATACGAAGACGGTATGGCTTACGCACTGTTTGATACAGAAGATAATAGATT
>CALBJF010000263.1 GCA_937892665.1 uncultured euryarchaeote
CATCCAACAGAGTCAACAGGATATCCTGCTTGCGTATCAGGACAATCATCATCATCATCGACAACACCATCTCCATCGGTATCGCGTTGGAATTCATCACAACCAGATGCATCGATATCGGTGCCTGTGGAATCTGGACATTGGTCTTCAGGATCAACAATTCCGTCCCCGTCCGTATCCTGTGTTAGTTGTTCAGAACTGCATCCATCAGAATCGACTATTGCACTTGATGTTGTGTCAGCACATAGATCCTCCGCATTTGATACCCCGTCACTGTCGTCATCCAGTTGATTGTTCGAACAACCTGTTGCATCAACGGTTAAACCCAATTGTGTACCAGGGCAAGAGTCAATGTCATCGTAGACTCCATCGCCATCAAGATCATCTGTATTTACCAGAGGACAACCATTCCCATCAGTTCCATCAATAACCCCATATTGGAATGGACAAGCATCAGCATTGCTGCCCGATGCATTATCACCAAAGCCATCGCCGTCATAATCGAGGAATTGAGTTGGGTCGAGAGGGAAGTCATCATCCGTATTCGCCCAGCCATCGAGATCACTGTCAGGGCAACCAGGAAGCGGGTCTGTTGAGGTTCCAAAGACGTTTGGACAGCCATCGAGGATGAGACCTAATGCATTCGCTCCATTGTAGAAGGAAGTCCACCTATCGGGATATCCATCAGAATCATTGTCGTCTGCTGCAGCAATATTGTATGGGAAGAAATCAGGATTCGTTGCTCCAATCGTTCCATTGTCCCCGTATCCATCACCATCAGAATCAGCCCATTGGGTTGAATCATTAACCCACAAGTCTGCTCCATCTTCAGTTTCCCAATTTATTCCTCCAACAGTTGATGGATCACTTGCGCCATCACCATCACTGTCTTCGCATCCATTGCGATCTCTGTAAGAAGTACCGTAATTGTACGGGCAAAAGTCGCCTGTAATCGAATCGCTTTCATTATCCCCATAACCGTCGTTATCGTAATCTTTGTATTGACGAGGGTTGAATGGGAATTTATCTCCAGCGCTTGTCTCGATATTTCCTGCAAGTCCAAAGATTGCATCACAGCAATCTGGCCCGTAGTTGTCGCCCACTCCATCGCCGTCGCTGTCTTGGACTTGCTTCCAGTTTTGTTGATAACGATCGCCGTAAACCCATGACCCATCATTATTCGACCATCCATCTTCATCATAATCAGGACAGCCATATCGATCATGAATCGAGCGGCCTGTAGTGGTCGGGCAGGCATCTATGATGTCTGCAAATCCGTCATTATCGAAATCTACACAGCCTTGCGTGAAGTATTCAGAAGGACCATTATCACTAGGACATTCATCTGACAATGGACCGTTTGGATTGTCACCAAAACCATCTGAATCGTTGTCCATCCATTGGTCTCCGGTGTGTGGTAAAGCATCCAGTGAATCGAAAATCATATCTCTATCTGAATCAAGATAAAAACGAAGCATGTCAACATCTTCGTCAAGAGTATCGAAGTATGAGAGAATAATTGTCCCATTTGAATCGACTAAGGAAGAGAAATTCTCGTTCGTATAGACGTTTTTCATTTCATGAGTAGACCATTCACGAACATCGTTCTTGGTGGAGAGTGTATTGTTAACAGGATTCATGGTGTTGATACGTAATGTTTCAGAACCAGGTGTAGATGTAAACAGTATGAGGCCTGAGTCGGTTGAAACCAAATCCCAACTTCCGTTGTCGCTCGCAATGAGGTTGTTCATATTATTATCAACTGAATACATCCATGAGTTATTCCCTCCAGCAAGGGTTGATTGACGCTCATACAGCGGATGTTCAAGTCCTCGAAGTGCCACATACAATGAATCCCCATGGCTCGTACATGATAGATCAGGAGAACCATTCAATTGGCTAAGATGCCCAAATCCAATCTCGGACTGAGTAACGTTTCGCCATATCATGGAAGAGTTGTTGCGCTCGTGTATCCTGAAGAAATGGCTGGAATCAATTGATGCTACGATGAGGTCCCCATCTGGAGCAGAGCACATCGAAATCTCAGAATCTCCATCTGTGAAGTTAACCAGAGTTTCTGATGAGCCTGCATTAATGTTGACAACTTGCAACTCGAATACCCCACTGTTGTTGACTGTTGTTGCAAGCATTGAGGTGCCATTCCAAAGTTGGGTTGTCATTACATCTTTTCCGACTGCTAAGCCAGAGTCAACGATGGTTGAAGTTAGGAATCCTGATTGTGTCTTAACGATGTGTTGTATTCGGTCAAGTACTGAATCCCTGGTAAGAATGTGCATGTCTGAGCCTTCAAACCACAGCGACGGGGATGTGCTGAGATTTGCGGTGCCGAGCTCGTCTCCTGACCATCCATCTGGCTTAGATGAGTCTTCAGTGCTGTAGTATAATTTTGAAATTGTAGCGTGAGAATAGACTACGTGCAAGTCGCCATTGGCATCAACTGCAGAAGCCGGATTGGTTCCAAATTCACTCAAAGTACGTATGTCCTGATGTAGAGCAGTCCAAGCGGTTGATGTTCTGAACATGAACCCAGAAAGGTCGCTTAGTTGTGAATTAACGAGTTCACCTTCGAGCCCAGTATCGTAGTAGAGTAGGTATGGCTTTCCAGATGCTGAGGATTCAAATTGAATGTTGGTTATGTGAGATTCCACCATTTGCTCGGAAACCCAAGAACCACCAGGAGACCCATCTCCAACGTGCTCGAGATGAATCAACAATTGTTCTCCGTTTACTTGACTTTTATCGAGAGCAAAGACCATTGCGGTCTCTCCACGATCTGCTGTAGAGAGTCGTAATTCACTCATCTCACCATCGAAAGCGAAGGTACTTGTATCGAAATCTTGTTTTGAAACGACGACGACATCGACTCCGTAATTGGTTCCTCTGGACTGATTTCTTACCGTGTAAAGTAATTCGATTGTACCATCTGCATTCGAATCGAAATTACCAACTGTAATCAAACCGAGGCGTTGAGATTGCGCACCGGTTTGAATAACCTCAGGTGTGCTTTGAAGTCCGCTTGCAGAGCCAAGGTATAATTCAAGGAGACCTGATGGAGTGAAACCAGAACTTGAGCCGATCATGGTATCCATGTATCCATCGTCGTTGATATCTCCAACGCTTTCAAACATCCAACCAAGACGTTGATTCATACTTCCTTCACTGGTCCAATTTGCCGTTGAAGTAAAGTTCTCCATCGGAGTGCCATGGAAAAGATGGACTTTTCCAGAGAGAAGAGCTCCCCCCAGCGGAGCAAGTTCTTGAAGAATCAATTCATCCATTCCATCATTGTTGATGTCATCAATGATTTCAACCACTGTACCAAACATTCTTCCTTGAGATAACACTTGAACATCGTTGTTTGGAGTTGAAGATAATCCTGATGCAGACCCGTAGAACACTTCGATTGCAGAATAGCCTGTAGGAGAAGACTCTGAGCCCGTATTAGAGACGACAAAGTCGCCATATCCATCGCCGTTCAAATCGCCACCACTTGACATTGAACGGCCGAAGTAAGGCCCATCTGTCGATTCTGTGATGTTCGATTCCCAAACAAATCCAGATGGAGTTCCAGCGAAAACAGAAAGCCTACCGTTCGATTCTACTCCATCAGTCCAATTGGATTGAAGTGCCACGAGATCAGAGTGTGAATTACCATACATGCTATCGATGACTGAAAGAGATGCACCCAGCATTTCTTCATGACCTGCAGAAGCATTCCAAATCAAATCGTAACCAATTTGAGATTCAGTATTCCATTCATACATTGCAATACGGCCATGATTAGATTCACCACTGCGAGAAGTGTTGTCAAATCCAGAGGAACCGATAACGAGTTGTGAATTACCGTTTGCTTTGAAATCTCCGACTGCGATATCACTGCCAAAGTGTTCTGCATTTTGGGCGCCAGCCATAACATGAGCATTGCCTGTGTCCAAACCTGTTGCACTTCCTAGGACTGTTACAACGCGTCCGTTTGAGGTCAATCCGTTGCTTGAAGCACTCGGTTGAGCCATGATAACATCATCAAACCCGTCAGCGTTTATATCTACAGAAAGGATGGTTCCTTCCTCAACATCAGGATAGAGTTCGTAGACTGAACTGGGTGTTGTTGAAATACGGCCTGTGGATTTATCTTCGAGGCTCTTGAAGATAGATAGTTCCGTAATTCCATTTGAAAAAGTGGTTGTGGCGACTTGGGCCAAATCGTTACCATCAAGGTCGAGACCAAGGGCAGTGTGGATCTCAGCCCCTCTTGCAAGAATTTGTGTGGTCACTTGAGAACCATCAATCTGCAATCGAACTGCTTCTTGAGACCGGGTATAAGCGATGTTAACGACACCTGTGGAATCAATCTTCAGTTCGAGTTCAGAGCCGACTGGCCCAGAATCGAGGATACTGTGGTACCAACGCATTCCGCTATTGTTTACTTGCCATAGTACACCTGTTGCATTTCGCACCACTGCAAATTCTTGACCGTCTGGAGTGAGTGCCAAGTCAATTGAAATTGGTTCGATCCCCTCAACAATTGTTCTTTTCAGCCATATGTCGGAGACTGTGTAAATTTGACCTTTAAACGCTAATCGAGCCATCTTCAAATCAT
>CALBJF010000264.1 GCA_937892665.1 uncultured euryarchaeote
CGGATGCAATTATTGACTTACATAGCGCAGGAAAGGGTCGATCTAACATGCCGCAAATACGAGTAGACCTCGCTCATGCAGGATCAAATATCCTAGCGAAAGCATTTGGAATAGAGATTATATTAGATTCTAAGCCTCCAAGCGGCTCTCTTCGAAGCAATGCAAACGAAATTGATATTCCATCAATTACGTACGAAGGTGGTGGAGCGAATTGGCTCGACCAATCCTCAGTCAAGGTTGCCGTCCACGGTGTAGTCAACATTCTTCGAAGTTTGAAAATGATTCCTGAAAAGCCACACAGACCACGATTTAGAATGCTTGCAAGTGGATCGATATGGTTGCGTGCTGGAGAAGGTGGATTACTCGATTTGTTTGTTGATAGTGGATCAATCATGAAAGAGGGAGATGTTGTTGCTCGTATTTCTGATCCTGCAACTCCTGGACTTTCCGTTGACATCTTAGCACCAGAAGATGGATTGATGATATGTATCGCTACAAATCCATTCGTTGCTGCCGGAATGCCTGTAGGGCATTTCCTACCTGTCTCAAAACACATGTCACTTCTGGAAGAGCAGGTTGACAGTCATGGTCGATTTGTCACTCAAGGGTCTCTTAATGAGCCTGTTTGGAGAGAAGAAGAAGAGATCGAAGTCCAAGTTGTTGGCGAATGGGATGGCGGTAGTGTTGACAGTGGATGGCTTGAGACAACCTTGGAAGAAGTCAATAGAGAAGATGATGTTGAAGAAGAATCTTAGTTCATTGACTTGAAATCTTGAATCGCTTCAATAACTTCCTCATCGTCCATGAGTCTTCTTTGTGATTTTGCTACTTCAAAGAGATGGGAAACAAGTTCATCACTTGCTTCATAATTTCGTTGCTGTAACCACCAGATGATGTTGGAACGACCGGCCATGTGCCCGATTCGTATGACTTGTTCCAATCCGAACTCCCCAGCAGGAACGCCAGAGTATACTCTGTCAGCAAGCCAATGGTCTCCTTTCTTCATTGCCTTGATTACGGCCGAAGCGTGGACTCCAGTTCCTGTTTCAAAGGCATCTTTTCCGAAGACAGGATAGTTCCTTGGCAGAGGTACTTCGGTGTATTCATGTGCTTTTTGCATGTATTCACCTAAAACGGACAAGTCGTTATCAATCGCCCCCATGAGTTTCAAATTCACAAGTGTTTGATCCAGAGGTGCGTTTCCTGCTCGTTCTCCAAGACCAAGTGCAGTTCCATGGACAACGTCTGCTCCGGCTTCAACTGCTGCAATGTTGTTTGCAACGCCAAGTCCACGGTCTTGATGACCATGCCAATTTACTTCGATATCTCTTCGGTTGTATCCGCCATCTTTGATGACTTCTTCATCAATGAAATTGAGTAGTTTCTTGACTCCATTTGGAGTAACGTGCCCACATGTATCACACACGCAAATTCTGCGAACGCCAAGTTCCATTGCTCTTTGATAGATGAGTTTGATATCTTCAGGTTTTGAACGAGTGGTATCTTCTGTCACAAACATTACTGCAACGTCGTTTTTAACAGCAAAGGAAACTGCTTTTTCCATTGTTGAGAGCAACTTTTCCATTGTCCATCCTTCTGCGTATTGTCGTATAGGACTTGTACCGAGGAAGGCGGAAGCTTGGACAGGAATCCCATGCTTTTGTTGTAATTCAACAAGAGGTTCAATGTCGTTCATGAGTGTTCGAACTGCAGCACCTGGGCGAATAGAATAGTCGTTTTCGGTGATATGGTTGAGCATTGAGTCTATGTGTTCGACGTGAAATGGTCCAGCACCTGGCAAACCAAGGTCTACTTTCTGAATACCGAGTTTCTCCATATAACTGAGTAATTCGATCTTTTGTTCAATCGTAGGATTACGGGCAGAAGGACTTTGTAAACCATCACGCAGAGTCTCATCATCAAACCAAACACCATGTGGATGATTGTTTGGATTTCGGTTAAACTCATACTCGATTGTATTCCAATCATATATCAAAGAACGTTCATCCATATATCTCACCGCACCGGTTGAAACTATCCGGTACAAACAACCCAGACCTGAATCATGTTTGAAGGCGTCGATTGGGCAATATCACTCTTCTTCAAGAGTTGGTTCCGAGTTTGAAGTCTGTGCTGCTTCAAATTCCTCACGACTTACTACGCCATCGCCATCGGTATCCATTGCTTCAAATTCATCTTCTTCTTCAACCAAATCTGCAGGTAGATGGGCAGAGAAAATGATTTCATCTGTGAATCCGGCTTTGTTCTTATTCCTTAATTCCATGACACGAGTCCCTTTCGTTGCCTTCCCAGAAGTTTCCTTCGTTTGACTAGCCTTTACTCGAATCATCATGCCCTTTCCAGTAAGGAGGAAGAGTTGATCCCCTTCATCTGGAATCGTATGGACTCTGACAATTTCGTCGCCATTTTCATTA
>CALBJF010000265.1 GCA_937892665.1 uncultured euryarchaeote
CAAACACATCCGGTATCGGGATTAAACCGATTAGTCAAGAAGGTACATACCGTATTGTTCGAGCTGCATTCCAATACGCAATCGATAACGACAAAGACAGTGTTACACTTGTTCACAAGGGGAACATTATGAAATTCACAGAAGGTGGTTTCAGAGATTGGGGATACCAACTTGCAAAGGAAGAGTTTGGAGCAGTCGAGCTCGATGGCGGCCCATGGTGCTCGATGCCCAATCCAGTTACAGGAAATATTATCACAATCAAGGATGTTATCGCCGATGCAATGCTCCAACAAATCATCACTCGACCTGCTGAGTACGGTGTTCTTGCAACTATGAACCTTAATGGGGATTACATCTCAGACGCTTTGGCTGCTCAAGTCGGAGGCATTGGGATCGCTCCTGGTGCAAACATCAACTATGATACTGGAATCTCTATCTTTGAAGCAACCCACGGCACTGCTCCAAAGTATGCTGGCCAAAACAAAGTCAACCCAGGATCTCTTATTCTTTCAGCAGAAATGATGCTACGTCACATGGGATGGGGAGAGGCTGCTGATCTTATTGTCAAAGGAATGGAAGGCGCAATCAGCGCAAAGACAGTTACCTACGACTTTGAACGACTCATGAGTGATGCTACACTCATGTCTTGTTCTGCGTTTGGTGATGCTCTTATCACCCACATGTGAAGTTGAATCACATGGATGAAGTTCGTAGACAACTACGTTCCTTTTCAGATGCGGCTGCCACTGAAGGGAAATTCCTTGATTGGTTTGAACGATTGTATGAACATGCAGATAGCAATCCAGCATGGATTCCATGGTCGAAAGGTGAACCGCATCCACTGCTTGTGGACTGGATGAAGAATACAAATCCATCACCGGGAACCGCCCTTGTTGTCGGCTGTGGTCTTGGAGAGGATGCGATGTATCTAGCCGAACGAGGATGGAATGTAACAGCATTCGATATTGCTCCTACCGCTGTCCAATGGGCATCTGAACGTTATCCGCATGAACGGATTGATTGGGTTGTAGGCGACCTTTTGCATCCAAATAAAGAATGGGAAAAAGCGTTTGATTTTGTTCTTGAAGTACATATTCTCCAAGCAATACCTGAGAAGTTTAGAATACCCGCATCAAGAAATCTCGCCCCCCTTGTTTCATCTTCAGGACAACTTGTTTGCATTGGCCGTCTATCTATCGATAATTCAATTGAACAAGATGGACCCCCTTGGGCTCTTTCAAAGGAGTTTATTTCTTCAGTTGGAAACGATTTGAAATCAATCGATTTTACGCCTGTTCAGTTTGAAGGTGAAGAAACCATACGATACCGAGCGGTTTGGGAAAACGAATAGTTTCACGAACGTAGCCAAGGCGATAACGTACGGCTATTCTTTGCAATTCCAAATCCAAATCGTTCTTCAAAGGCTCTCGCAACAACCGTGAAATCACCATCATGAGTTGCAACGATGATTGCACCAACATTGTCTATTGGACGCCCTGAGAGGACTGCTGCATATTGCATAATCTTTCGATCAGGTTGCTCCGGGTAGATTTTTCTTCCATCTAGAGTGGTTCTGTGGCCAGCATCACCCATGGATTCTTTCATCGCTGTGAGTTCATCATAGATCTCTTCATGTTCAATCAGGAATGAACCCATGTCCTTGTTTAAATCCTCATCACTGGAATCTGTTTCAAATTCGTCACTTGACCCGTCCCATGTGGAAAATTCTCTGATCAAATCTTCAACCATCTTTTCGATGATATCTGAGGTAAGAGTGGAATCCAATGTTTCAGATTCAATAAACGAGTTATCGAATCGTTTCCTGACATCTCCCATGGAACGAGCGATGTTTCGAATCTCTCCACGAACGACTTCAGGCAGCCACAAATCTACTCTTTCATTTTGGGCTAGGTGAAGGAGATAACGAGCAAAGTGAGATCGTTGGTTTGTTGAATCCTCGAAATGATTTGAACGGTTGAGCTTCTCTTGTATGCGCTGATAGAGCGCATCGATGACAATGTTTGTATCGACCAAAACAAGAGGTTTGAGAGGCAAATTACGCAGATATCGGCGGTCAGATGTTTTTATGTTCGCTTGATGTCTTCTGAAGAGCATCAATTCGAGATTAGCAAAAGAGTTGTTCTTTGTGGGGAACCGTCCTGATAATTGGGCACGTTCTAAGATTCGCAGAGCGTCGAGCGGGGAAGTTTCGCTCGCTTGATCGGCCAATGT
>CALBJF010000266.1 GCA_937892665.1 uncultured euryarchaeote
CGCTAGAGCCACCTCTTCGGTCGCCCCCACGTCCACCATCGCGTCCGCCACTGTAGCCACCTCTTCGGTCGCCACCACGTCCACCATCGCGTCCGCCACTGTAGCCACCTCTTCGGTCGCCACCACGGGAATCTCCTCCTCGAGAGTCTCCTCCCGGTCGAGGCTTTCCACATTGGTTGCATTCAGTTCTAAAAGAGAAGTTATCATTCTTACACGAAGGACAAATCCAATCATTTCGATTATGTTGTTCTTGATTACGAGGTCTGCGGTCGTCACGTCCTCTTCCACCACGGTCGTCACGTCCTCTTCCGCCACGGTCGTTTCTGAAAGAGCTGTCACGTTCCTGAACGTTACCTCGCTTTGATTTTCCACAACTATTGCATTCAGTTCTGAAAGCAAAATTATCGTTTCCACAAGATGCACAAAGCCAATCGCTTCGTTCTTGATCATTTCTTCCACGAGAATTGTTATCTCTTCGTTCAAACGAACGTTCTCGGTCACGGCTAGGACGCTCTTCTCTGAATTCACGACGAGGAGGGCGGTCTTCACGTTCCTTCTTCGCTCGTACAGTCACAGTTGAGCCAATGAATTGATTATTCTCTTGCTTACGATCGAGGTGCGCAACATGGACGAGAGGTGATTCGGTTGAACCGAGGACAGAATCGACTTTTCCGATATAATGTCCATCTTCCTCTCGAACAATAATTGAACCCAATGCGGGCGATGATCCACTGAACGTTACCAGTAGACCTAATTCGTGACTTGCGCGGTCAACTACACCTCTAAACATGGCTCTCAACTCCAACGTGGCGACACACTATGTTTCATACTGTTGGTCAGTCTTGACGTCGAGAGACCCATCCTGCGGCCACTAAACCAATGAGCAGTGTAGCGATTAGGCCTGGTGCAGGTAAGATTCCTGAACTTTCTCCGTCATCATCTTCCGCATCTTCATTTCCACTGTCATCAACGGCACCTGCATTTGGATCCACAACTTGGATTGTGAGTGTTGTCGTATCTCCAGATTCATCAGTTGCCTTCACGTCTACAGTGTAGGGGGATTGGACATCATTTTGGATACAATTTGCGATTGATACTTGGATTTCCCAAGCAAGGTTTTGGCGGTCGAAATTTGTTGTTTGTCCATCACATATCACGAGGGTGAGAGTTACGTCTTGTCCATCAGGATCAATGACGTTTCCTGTGAGTGTGAACTTCAAGCCATCGAGTTCCCATTCTGCTTCTTGTCCTTGTAGATTCGTTTCAATCGAAATTGTTGGAGGCGTGTTTTCTTTTTCGAGGTCAAAGTCCATCATAAAGGCGTAATCAAGCATACCTTGTGCAGTTGCTGTTCCCATAACCATAACTTCACCTGGACTAATTCCAGTAAGAGATAATTCCATGACGGATCCTTGAGTACTAACGACTTCCGTGACTGGAGGGCCCATGTTTGCATCTTGGTGCGCATATGCAGTTACTGTCAATGTAGAGACAAGGCTGGTTGAGCTAGGAGAGAAGGTAATCGTATCGCCCTGAGCGGATAGAACACCTGTTGCAGTTAGAACTCTTCCAAAAGTATAGTTTCGATGTTCAGATGTCTCTGCGCCGTATGCATCGACTCCAGCGCATTGAGCAGACGCTGATTCTCCACCCGCTGTAACGAATAAAGAAGCATCCTCGTCCATGCGGACGGACCATCCCTCGTATTGGTCCAATGCACTGAAATTGCACTGTAGGTTCCATCCACTTTCGTCAATAACCCATGTGCCAGTCTCAGTCGAAGCAAGTTCTTCGCCGGAGGTAACACCTAATGGAATAATGGTGCCTTCTGGAGGTGCAATTGAAGACCAGACAGGCACTTCGTTGGTAAATGGAGCCATTGTTGTGAAATCGATAAACAGATTTCGAACCATTGGGTAAGAGCCGAGTGGATAATCAACATCGGCTACAACTCGAAGGCGACCGTCTGGCAAGAACTCACTGACTGGAGCCGCAAGTTCATCCTGCAAGACACCGTCGTCATAGAATCCTAAATCTGAGACTCTGAGTCCTTGCTCAACAGGGAAAGTCAAAACGAGGCGAGCATCGGTGATGTTTGTCACATTCATAGCTAGAGTAAAGTTTGAACCTCCCTGATTTGGTAGTTGGTCAAATCGAACATTGTGATTTTCACTTGCATCGGTTAGCAAGTGTATCTCTAAATCGTCGGTTATGGTCACAGGGACCTCTTTACATCCTTGTCCAGAAAGTGCGCTGCTGCAGTCACGCTCTTGAGGGTGATCGTCAGGAACTAAGTTGACCTCGTCGAGAGCAATTCCATCTTCTACGAATTCAAGATCATTCCAGTCGACGCTTCCTCTGTGAGCGATACCTTCACGAATTCCAAGACGTGTTTCCATGTCTGCAATGCACTTTGGTCCAATTGAACGGACTGCTTCTCTTTCATCAGTTGACATCCAGTCATCAGCGCCACCAGGAACGCCTTCAAACAATCCATCGAGATTGTCACGAACAACAGCAGATTTACTTCCATTTACCCATGCTTGCGCATCCATGGCTCCAGTTGCCCAGTCATCATTGATGTCAAGGTTGAAGAGGGCGAAATCATACTCGAAGAGGTCTTCAAAAGTATAGCCACTGCAATCGACATCAAGGCTTCCCTGTCGTCCAGATGTTGCTTGGTTTTGGTCTTCATTTTCCAACGTTGAAGTCTCTATTGAAGGTGTGAGAATTGAAAGCAATAGCATCACGAGTACGGGAATCATGACAGGACGAGTACGACTCTATTGATGAAGTCTTGGTTAGAAAACATCACGGTACAAGGCGTTTGATTCGTCGTGTAAACCACAATAACGGGAAAAAAGTCCATGCCAATGCTGCCAGAACGGCGCCAGTAGGCGAAACACCTCTGTTAACATCCTCCAATCGGGTTTCAAGCAAATGGTGGTACACTCCGTTAGGGGAAAGCAGGTCCAAACGTCCTTCGAAAACAGAATAGGACGCATCTTTTGATTCACCAACAGCAACACCATTGAGAGCGGCAATGAGGGTGGTAAACAAGACCCACAATAATGTAAAAAGGAACCAAAGTCCAATCGAAAAGGCAATTGCAGAACCTTGTTCTTTGGCTAAACTTGATGCGAGTAAGGCGAAGATGGTATACCACAAAAGAACAAGCCAAGCTGCCATAACAAAGACGATTGAATCTCCAGCAGAGATCCACATATCGCTTCGATGACCAACAAGCCACATCGAAATAAGCATGAGGACAGTAACTGGGACTGCGATACTTGCCCAGTTTCCAATCACGAGAATCATTGATTGTCTCCATCTGGGCATTGGTTGAGACAGGCGTAATTCGAGGACACCGCTTTGTCTGTCCTTGCTAATGCCATCGTGTGCCAATAAAACTGCAGCCATTGTTCCTGCAAAAACAATGCCAATACTGGCTAAGAACATCGTCTCTGCTGCGGTCTCAGGAACCTGATC
>CALBJF010000267.1 GCA_937892665.1 uncultured euryarchaeote
CGTCGTACCAATAACTTGAGACAGATGATGTGCAACTTGATGTAGAAATAGTTGCAGTGCCAAGGTATGCTCCGGTTGTAGCGTTAAATCGTTGAATTGATGGAGCAGTATACATCGATGTGCTGGTATATCGTGCCGAATGGATTTCATCGTCAGAGACTTTGACGACAATTCCTCTGTAATTCCAGGCAGCGGATGAAGAGACGGAGAGATCGGTAAATTGCTTTGAGATGCTGTTGTATCCCTGATCACCAAGGGCAACGAATTGTCCTGTGGAATTGAGTGTAGCAGAATTTGCGCTTGAAAGATCGTTTGAACTTCGAAATGTAACAGCGTTACTTGTTGGGTTTCCTCGTAAGGCAATCTCATCGTTTGCAGTTTCAAGATTGGTTCGTGCTCCGTAAGGGAAACCGTTTGGTCCACCAGACCATTGCCCACTTCCAACGCCGCCGAAATCTTTGTTGTTGGTCATGTTCGACCAGGTAGTTGTACTGGCTTCCCCTAAGAAGTTGAATTGGGCAGATGTGACCTCGGCTCCAAATGGGAATGTGATGACTCCAGCGGAACCATTTCCTTGCCCGTTAAAGGTATGCTCATAGGACGTAGTTCCTCCTTTAAATTGGGTCTCAGTTGTTGCTGAAGAAGCCAATGGAGCCATTACAGAAAGAGTGAAAAGAAGAGTTAAAAATAGTGCTATTCGCATAATACAGACATCCCTTATCACAAACTACTGCGATTTACCATATCAACACATCGGCGACGGGTCACCTGAACATTCCTCCGCAATGGTCATCAATCCTTCCACTCTTGGCTTAACAAGAGGGAAGACAATGGCTGGTTTATTTTCGCGATGGTGGGCGGCTCAACATGGGCGACAATACTTGATTTTAGCAACTCTGTTTGGTGCATTAACAGTTCTTTTCTTAGCAGGGATGAGCCAACTGCTCTTCCTGCAAGATATGGACCCCTATTCTGAATATACAGGTCTGGCAATCGGCATCCTTGTGCTATCAGCCCTAGGCCTAGTTGTTATCACTCCTGAATTCCTTGTTTTTAAGGGCCATGCTAGCACACTCGACGAATTGTATGAGATTCAAAGTACTGCTGAATTAAAGCGACGCCGTTCAGAAGGGGATCGCTCAGCAGCCGTGCTCGGAGCAGGCCACGAACAACGTTGGAACGCATTCCTTCAAGAACGAGGCCTACGACGCTGAGACAGGTGGAACGTTTGGAAGAGACCAGTTCGGTACAACTTCTTATTCGGGAAGTTCTACTTGCTGGTGGCATGATTGTCATTCTCATCTTCGCACTTTATGCACACACTGGCTCAATGCCACCGTTGGTTGTTGTTGAATCTTCGAGCATGATTCATGTTAAGGAGGGCGAAGTTGGAAGTATTGATGCTGGAGACTTAGTTCTCGTCCATGATACATCGATTGATTCCTTGGTAACCTTTGCAGAAGCAACAGACAAATTGCATCGTAATTACGGATATGAATCACATGGTATGGAAGGCGATGTGGTCATTTACAAGAAAAATGGTGAAGCTACGACACCCATTATTCACCGAGCCATTCTTCGAGTGATTCCAAACGAAGTTGTCCAGGCTGCTAATTCGAGTGAATGTTCGAATGAGTCTTCTTATGACTCAGAATGGATTATTGACGGAAAAACAGGGGCATGCGTCTACACATGGGATGTTCCTGGAACGAATGTCAGCAATGCAACGTCGATTACTCTAGCGTTTGATGGAGTTCAATCAGGATACTATAATTGTGATCGAATGGTTCATCCAGGCGTCGAAGAGTACCTCATGATCTATGAATGGGTTCCAACACATTCAGGTTTGTTAACTCTCGGAGATGCAAATCAATGTTCAGTTGATCAAGGTGCAGCAGCAGTAAACGGATCTTCAGGACTTCGAACAAACGACGGATCTACGCTCGGTCCTGTTCGTGAATCGTGGGTTGTTGGAAGAGCAGGAGGAGAAATTCCATGGCTCGGTTCAATTAAACTGATGGTCAGTGGAACGGGGCCTGGATTGGAGTTTGTTCCTTCATCATCATTGCTCTATCTTTTCATGTGCATTGGAGGAGTATTACTGATGCCAATCATCATCGAACCAATTGTCCGAAAATTGTTCATGTCTTCGCCTGAATATGTACAAGCGAAGCAAGAACAAGCGTTACTTATTGCTCTTGGAATAACTGAAGAAGAATAATTATTCTTCGCTATCACTTGGTTGCTTTTTTGATGACAAATGTCGTTCTGCTGAGTGAATACTCAGTTTTGTCAAGAGGAGAAGTTCTTGAGCATAATCAAGATTTGATTGTTCCAGATAGCGTTCAACACTTGCCTTTGAACGACGAATTGTTGCGAGACGTTGTTCAGAACTTTTGGGCCGTGTTTCTTCCCCACGTTGTTCCATGAGCCATTCCTCAAGGAGTGCTTGTCCCCATTCGGGTGCTCTGAATCGTGCTGACAAGGTAATTTCTGCATGACGATGTCGAAATCGAACACTTGAATCTCTTGTTCTCGATGCTTGAATTGAACCAGGGTTCCATTGATCGAACGGTATGTGAAGGTGACTCTTACATTGCAGATGACCTGTTTGATCGATTGTTCCATCAATAATGAGTGCTCCGCGTTGCAATCGAACAAAGGCCTGGACGATGTCCTCTTCAATTAGCCATTCAGCAATCTGAATTGCTTGTTGACCCCACTTGTCATTTGTCCATGTTTCAATGGCGTTACGGTGGAGCATAACACGACCTTGTGGCTCCCATTCATGAACCTTCACATTCAAGAGAAGGTGCATTGATTGAAATGGAGGCAGGGGTTGGGAAGACTGATGGCAGCGTCATGGGGTGCGGTTAATTTTGATTGGCGCATCATCCCATTGCTCATTTTTGCCTGGTATCTTCTCCTGAAAAAATGGGAGCGAGATGGAAAACTCGACGAATGGAATGCAACAAGGGTGTTTGGTTTTGTACTCATGGTTCGAACCAAACGAGGTCTTGATTTACTCGAGAAAGTTGCGAAACCAAGAAAATTCTGGCGTATCTATGGAGAAGTCTCTCTTTGGGTGTGTAATCTCGCAATGCTCGGTGTAGCGCTACTTGTCATACTGGCGTTCTTTAGTACAATCTTCAATCCAATAGATACGCCCCCTCCATCTGCAAGCGAATTGGTGGCCATCCCTGGATTGAATCCAATGATTCCACTTTGGTGGGGATTAATCGGCTTCATCGTTGCGCTTGTTATTCACGAATTTGGGCACGGTCTTCTTGCCAGAAGCCATGGAATGAGAATTCGTTCGTTTGGCTTACTCCAGCTTGGCCCACTCCCACTTGGAGCATTTGCAGAACCACAATCCGAAGAATTGTTCAAGGCTCCTCGAAAAGAGCGGCAACGAATGTTTGCTGCAGGACCTGCAACCAACCTGTTTGCAGCTTTTGCAATACTCCTTCTCCTTGGCGGACTCGCAGCTCAATTTTCAACAGATGGTGAAACAATACACGTTCGAGGTATCATCAAAGACCAACCAGCAGATATTGCAGGGATGGAACCGTGGGATATCATCACGACAATCAACGGTACTGAAGTCGTTGGCCTTGATGGATTTAGAACGCTCATGGATGATCACAAAGCAGGTGATAACATCACGCTTGGTGTTCTTCACGATAACGGCGTAGCCGAAAACCTAACGATTACGTTAGGCGATAAATACGATCATTTCCTCTCTGGAGGCTTTTCAAAATCCGATTTAGAACTTCTTGAAATTGAGCCAGGTGATGCGTTCTTAGGTGTAGAAGGAATAGCTCAAAACACAGCAGGAATCGATCGAATCGCAGGCCCACTTTCTCCAAATCAGGATTATTCACTGCTTCAGCGAACTCTCCTAACACCAGTTCATGTCCTTCAAGTCATGATTTTGCCGTTTGAATCTCAAGGTGTAGCAATGGCGCCTGCGGAAGAAGCAATGCTTGACACCGATGATGGCTGGATTAGCAGTTTGATTGGGAAAGGAGGACTTCTATTCCTCGTGAATCTCTTATTTTGGGTCATGTGGGTCAATATTCTTCTTGGATTTACGAACCTCATCCCAATGGTTCCTTTCGATGGCGGTCACATGTTCAAGGATATGGTTCACGCTGGATTAACTCGCTTTAGGGCAGTCGGCCGAAAACTCAAACTATGGAATTTCCATCCAATGTGGATAGATCACTGGTCAAGAAAAGCAAGTAGCATCTCATCGTTACTGATTTTGTTTGCCCTCTTGTTTACAATTTTCATTCCATATTTCTAGAATGAAACTCAGGCTGAGCGCCTACGTAGTAGCTCTTCAATAACCGATGGTTTGGTTACTTGCGGTTGTTCGAACTCAATTCGACCATGGAGGAAGCCAAGGGTTGGTGATGATGCATCCTGTTGACAAACAATTTCAATGAATTTATTGAGCGGCATTCCCTGTTCCCAATCGATGAATGCACGTCCATTTCTTGTTAGTGGCAAGGATGGTATTCGTCGAGCGAGTATACCTAAACTTCCACGAAGTGTTGATGTTTCAACACGGAAAATACGCCATGAATCACCGCGAACTCCTTTCAATCGGTGAGCATAGAGTGGCATAAGGCCGCAGCGGTCGCCTTCGTACACCAATGCGTTGTATTGATCGAGTGTCCTGCCACTGAGATACAATTTTCTCGGCTTCGTTGTTTTGACTTCGATTGGGAAACATATGTCTCCCCTAAGAACCAGAAGATCGCCACTACCTTCAATCCCTGAGCCAGCGGCGCGAACAACCAAAAAAGGACGCTTCTGAACCATCCTCATACGCTCTTTTTCTTCAACAGAACATGACCGGATTACTGCCTCGACACCAGCAGGAATCCCTGCCAGAACGTGGCGTAGTTCTCGCTCATACTGGCTTGACATAGTTGTACATCAATGTCAGCCGCCTTTATTGACTTCGGTCGTTTTACGACAAATATGAAGTGATTTTTGTTTTTATTTTACATCGGATAATTAAAGGACATTGAAAGAAACAGCAATCTGTGCAGAAGATTGTTGTGAGGACTGAAGATTTTCAGTTAGCATATCGCGTGATGGATCTTCTACGTATACGGAAGATCAAACTTGAGCAACGCTCAATCGATGACCCTCTCCCACACCGAGATTCAATTTGGATTGGAACTCCCCAAGAAGTAGCATATCGTCAACATGAAGGTCGCCCTATTGCGGCTCAACTTGAATCAATTGACGAAATGATTGAGGAAGCCATCTTTGCTTTACGAAGTCCAAAACAAACACATCGCCTCATTATTGGAATCGATACAGGACCAAGACCCGGATTAGCATGGCTAGCTGATGGAGTTTTAATTGATACAATTCAAACTGAATCAATTGATGAATGTCTTGTCCGAATCGAGGCTTTACTGCAGCACCAATCGTTTCAGCATCTCCTTTTCAGATTGGGAGACGGTTCGCCCTCTCATCGAGACCGACTCGTAAATGCCCTCCTCATCAAGAGTCATAGTGTTGAATTAGTCAAGGAAAACAAAACCTCTCGTGGACTTAACAGGCAACAACATGGCGTAGCAGCAGTTCGGCTTGCTACGTTATCTGGGCGCCAAGTCTGGGAAATGACAGAGATTAATCCGAGCGAAGGAGAGTTGAGAGATATTCAACGTATAAGTCGGAACAAGAGCAATGGGAGAGTTACGATTCCAACAGAACTCGCTCGAAAAGTAGCGACGGGTGAAGTGACAATTGAACAAGCGATTGAACAGATCATCTGATTCGAACACGGTATCGTTCACGCCCATTGGCGTAAAGAACAATACTTCCTGTGGAAGAAACTGCGATTGCAACTCCATCAGAGAGTTGAGAGATCGCTCGAGCGGCAAGGTGTCGACCACCTTCTCCTGATTTTGGAGAAAGTCCTGCAGGAACCTGTATGTATCGGCCTGCATCACTTGCAATACCTTCTCGATTGAACAAAATCGCTCCATCAAGCCAAGCAAATTCAGCCATTGTCTCATGATTCTCGCGAATTCGAACATCTCGCTTGGACACACTGTGCCCTTTGAATGGATTCAAAACCATGGAAGTAGAATGGCCTCGCATCTTCTGAATATTCCCTATTGCAAATAGCGCTCCAACTGCAGAACCTTCTCGACCTCGTGTTCCAACTGCACGGGATAGTTCGATCATGCGCATCAATACGTCCAACTCAATGGATTGTTCCTCGGCGATGGATGCAAGCCTTCCGGCTCCCAGCATGGCTGAATCGACAACAAGGACGCCATCAATTGGTTCCGCCATCACAATGAGTAATCTCCCTCCCTTCGCAACCCACCGTTCTCCCATCCCTTGTAGGACCATATCATACAACTCATTGAGGACAGAGAGACCTTTTGAGGACAACCCTTCTTCGAGAACCTGTGCATCAATTTGATGTTCTATCAGAGCATCTCTTACTCGATTTAGGCTCGTCATAACCCGTAAAGGCAAATTCTTTGGAAGAACAGGAACGATGGATCGAACTTTCCGGCTGTCGTTTGAAACCATTAATACAGCATCAAATGCAAATTTGCTTGACTCTAAAGCAACGCTTACCATGCGAGGTAGGTCGCTCATCGCTTCATCCTCATTGGTTTGTTGTATCAATACCCGGGAGGAGGTCGTTGACTTCTCTGTAAACAGTTCTCATGTTTGAGATAAAGTTCTTTTCTTTCACGACAACTGTAAACATTTTGATTCCGGGGTCTTCTTCAGCATCGAGGATTCCAAGGACTGTTTCGAGTGTTAAACGAGCTCCTTCTCGATGCGGGTATGCGAAGACACCCATGCTGATTGGTGGAGTAACGATTGTTTCCACACCATCGAGACCATCGAGGGTCTTGAACAGATTCTCATAGGTCACTGGGAGAAGGTCACGGCGTGTTTCATCTTGATTTGGTCGACGGCAATCTGGGCCAACAACGTGAATGATATGCTTGAACCTATCCGCTAGAGCGTAAGGTTCAGTGACAACATTTTGTGTAACAGCACACGGAGGTGCGTTGATTTTTCTCATTTCCAAGCAAATATTACGTGTTGCTTGAGTCAATTCTTCTCCTGCTTTTTGGTGGACCATGTAGTCGATTCCTTCACGACCAGAAAGTCTGTTATTCGCCGGAGTGATAAGGACATCACCTTCGTGATTCCAGACGTCACCGCCGACGACTCTGAGAGTTCCCCATTTACAGGTACGGGACATGTATAACTCTGCCATCATTATCACCAGAGGGGGCCACCCTTCATATCCTTTCAGTGCTTTTTTGATGAAAACAGGGGATTTTGATTGGAAATGAACCTCTCATGGAAGCAATAGTGCTAAACTAGAATTCGAGTTCGATTGAACATGGGAGGAGTTAGAACAAGTATTGCTCTGGCTTTTTTGATGGTCGGAACCCTCTTTTCCTCCTTTATCTCCCCGCTCGAATCTGACTCAACCACCTCAAAATACATGAGTGAGAACATCTTTCAAGGATTCACAATCGATGAGGATTGGCTTGATCTGGAAGAACAAACAATCGCAGTGCCAAATGGCTTTGACCCTCTTACATTGTATGATTACAGCGATGTGGGAGTCTTGATTAATAATAAATCAGAATCCAGTAAAACCATTGGTTGGGCATTTGTTGAAGCCCGCAACATCAGTCTCGAACGTGTGTTCATATTCGACGCAGACGGAACCCCCACTGGTGAACAAATAAATCGAAATCAATTCAATGAGTTCTTTGCATACCCCTTCCTTGAGATGTTGGGCAATCGAAGCAACGTTTCAGATATGAATTATCTTGTTTCAAACAAAGGAATACCCCTGAAAGTAAATGGCGGAAACAACAAAGCCTCCTTTGATCAAGAGTTCTCCCTCCTAGGAGGGTCATACAACAGCAGTATTGCAGGAGATTACTGGGAAACCCACGGTTACGGCCCACTGGCAGGAGGTGAATTCGAATCCTTTTCTAGACAAAAGCATGGTTTCTATCTTGTAACAAGGCTCACCGGATATACTGTTGACACGGCATTACAACTCATCGAAAAGGCCAACAATAGCCTTGGTCAACGCGGCACGACTGTCCTAGATTTGGCAACTAATCGCAATGAATCGGGATATAAATTCTGGAATGATGACCTCTATGCTGCGAATACAACGCTCACCGAAACATACAATCAGACCGTCATCTTTGATGAAGAAACAGGCTTTGTAACAAACATTAGCAATGTGATGGGCTATGCCTCCTGGGGTTCAAACGATGGAAACTGGGATTCAAGTTTGGCACAGAATTCTGGTTTTGATACTGCGAGTTCTTCGTGGTCAAGTGGTGTAAAGCACTGGAACGCAACCGCCCCATCCCTTTCATCGGGTGATACCTTTGCGTGGTCCTATCAGACCCAAACCAAAAAGGCAGGGAACGGGGCTATTGAAGCAGCGATGTCTGCAACATGTTCAGAGGAGTCTGGAAATGGAACACAGGGCATCTATTCTGAATTCTTTGATAATGAAGGCGTGAGCTTCAATACTGGTTCAATGCCATCGCTCATCGATCGTGTTCCAGATCACGTGCGGCTTGAATCGTCGTTACAATATAACTCAATGAATGCTGCATATCCCGGATTGGATGATCGTTTCAAAAACAATTGGGGCGCTCGTTTCAGCGGTCTTATCAACATACCAGATACTGGAAATTGGACCTTCTTTCTCACAAGCGATGATGGATCCGAATTATGGATTGATGGAGTGAGTATAGTCACAAACTATGGATCACACGGAATGAGAGAATTATCAGGATTCCGAAATCTAACCGCAGGATTGCATGACTTCCGTGTTGAATTTTTCCAAGGCGGTGGTCCCCATGGATTGAAACTCCAATGGTCAGGACCAAATCAAAGTAAGGCACTTATCCCTTCCACAGCATTCTTTGTGGCCAGTGCAACCCCTCCATCTCCATCTACGCTTCTTCATGCTTGGAATTTTGATGAAGGGGTAGGGATGGAAACAAACGACTCCGTTGATGCAAATGCTTCTCTCACATTGTCCAATATGAATTCCTCGAATTGGCGAAGTTGTCCTGATGGAGGATGTTTATGGTTTGACGGAGTCGATGATTACGTCGAGGTAGATGTTGATGATTGGGTTGGGGATTTTACAGTAAGTCAATGGGTTTGGGCGAATTCGACAACCCTTCCAAATTACGCATCGGTCTTTGCAGTCTCTGACAATGCAGGCTCAAACACTTCGTTCCAACACACGGTGTTCAATGGCGAATGGCGGTTACATAACAACCAAACCCACGCCTTTGGAGACGTAGAGGCTCAACAGTGGATGCATCTTGTTACGGTCTTTGAAAGCGGAAATGTGCGACAATACTTCGATGGTGTTTTGGTACGAACGACTACCTTCCCCACTGGATCAATCAATAACATCGATTTGTATAAACTTGGAGTGAATCGAGGGCAATCAACCTTTTTCGAAGGGATGATCGACAAGGTCATGATTTGGGAAAGTGCACTCACAGATGGTGATGTGACGCGCCTACATCGTGATATTTACAGAGACTGTTCTGCATATTCAGGGTCTGGGACATCAGCCGCTTCTCTCGAGCAATCTCTATTGATTCCAAGCGAAGTGATTGACCATGCTTGGATAGCATCGGTTTCAGGTTCACGTTCCGGAGACGTCTATGGTTCATTTTCGATTATCGTAGAAGCGGTTGATCAGAATGGAAATATACTTTCGACCAACACATCTTCTTCAAAACCGTTTGAAACAAATTGGGCCGATGCAGCGCTTCGTTTCCGCCCAGATCCAAATGCTACAGCGCTTCGAATACGAATCCCTATCGATGTCGTAGCAACATCAACAAGCGGTTCTGTCTTCCTTGACAGCCTGAGTTTCAGAGCCATTCGCCCACACATGACATGGATTGATGGTTCAATCGCTGAGACAGCAGTCTCGACTGGAGGACGTTCATTTACAATAGATACAACATATGGACAATCCCTGGTGGCAGATTTACTCGAGGACGGTGTGAGTGGCGTCAAAGGGTACGTGTATGAGCCGTATCTTACAGCCGTTGGACAGCCAAGTGTTTTGTTCGGTATGTATTCTCAAGGATTCAGTTTTGCCGAAGCAAATGCAGCAGCTAACACATACATTTCGTGGATGGGTGTAACTGTGGGGGATCCAAAGATGGCGCCTTACATCGATACGATTCATGATATTCATATTCTGGATGCTCGATTACAAGACAAACTTTCAGTCGGCCAAACTGGATTCATTGAAGTCGGTCTTGAGAATTTAGGAATGGCGAATGCTGAAGGTGAACTCGAAATTATCAACGTACAAGGTTCAGTTCTCATGACCTCTTCCTCAATTTCTGTGCCTGCTGGTGATCTTAGCGGGTCAAGAACATCGGCCATTATTCCTGTTACACCAACTCAGTCAGGGTGGCTCGATGTACGCATTCGCTATACACATGACAACACTTCTTCGTTCGAGCGAGATACTGAAAATAATTTCATCATGATCAGGTTCTGGGTTAATTCGGCTCCATCCATTGATTCTGTGTACTGTGACCAACCAGAATACGCTCGTGGAGATTCGTTCCTGTGTACAGTCCTCGCCTCTGATGATGAGAAAGTCGAATCGGTTACGCTCGGCTGGACGGTTTTATGTTCAACATGTGTCTTGAACAACACAACATGGTTGCAGGGTCCAATGGGAACGACTGACAATGGTTCGACATGGGAGGCGATGATCACGTTACCGATTAACATCTCAACAGGTGGCTTGGCATTGCATGTCATTGCAATTGACAAACTTGGGATGCAGGATGAACAAACGACTGAAAATGTTTCGCAGGTTCTCGATGCTGCTGCTGCATGGTTTGGCCCACACGCATCCTCAGCAGATTCATCTTGGCTTGGCGTCACGCCTCTTCCAAGTACATCCCCTAACGGAATCTTACGTGGAGTGAACAATACAATTACTGGTTGTGTCTTAGATGTTGATCATAATACGAACACGGAACGTCCTCAATTCCTTGTCGAACGAGGTACACTTGGTGAACTGGTGTATGTTGAGAAACCAGATTCAAATCACCATTGTTACGAAACGACGTTTTTCTTGGAGAATGGAAGTTCCTTGACTTCAATTCCAATGGAAATGCGAACCAATACTGGTAGCCTTGTTATGCAGAGGACAATAAAAGTCGAGGACATTCACCCTACAATCGATATACGATTTGTAAATTCTAATAATACAACACTTGATCGAATCATCGATAATAATGATGAATTCATCATCGTACGTGTTGAGGATGTTGATGATACCCTTGGTACATACTTAGGGGATATTGAACTCTCTTGGCCTGGATTTGGGAGCATTACTCTACCAATAGAAGGGCAAGTAGGTGGCGCTGAAGTAGCCATCAAACTCAATCCTCCTCGGGAATCGCTCGAATCTGGAGATGTCATTTTTGATATCACGATTCAAGATTCAAATGGAGCAACATCAGCCTCAACCGCATCATTACCATTATTTCTTAATGCTCCGTTGATACTCGAAATGGTGCCATGTACGATGGATGGACAGATCAATGAACTTATGTTCGGCCATACTGCAGTACTCGGTGCGAAAATCATAAGCAATCGTCCAATGGAAACAATTGACCTTTCCTTGCGTCAGCTTGGTTGGACAGTTTCAGCACCACCAATAGAGGCACCAACATGGAGTTTTGTTTCAAACGACTGCATGGAATCACTCAATGATGAGAATACCTACTGGTTTAGACTCCAACTCGATGGCTCCTTTGCTTCAGAGACAGGTTCAATTCAATTGGTAACAAAAACGATTGATGGGTATCTTGCAACAAGTCAGGTTCCAATGCTGTTCCGTCATGCACCTCCTATTCTCAATGGTACAGCACCGCAATCGGTACAAGCTGGTACTGATCTCGTCTTCCAAGTAGAAGTTACTGACCTTGATGGATTGAATGATGTACAATGTAGCGCTTCTGTATATTCAGAGAATGCTTCAACCGATTTGTGGAATCGATCATTCAATCCAATTCAAACACAGGATGAGAATGGAGTGAATACGCTTCGATGGCCATTGCCTCGTAATCTCAATGAATCAACCGATTCAATTAGAATTGAGGTCAATTGCAGTGATTTGGATAATGAGTATGGTCAATGGCAAACAAGTACTCCAATCTTGATTGAACCCTATGTGTGCGTTGTTAATTGTAATGCCTCCAATACGGATGAACGAAACACGAAGTCAGAAGGTTCTCAATCACTGTGGGTCTATGTTGTCCTTCTTATTGTTGTAATCGCAGGCATCACACTCGTTTTACAACGAAGAAAAGAAAACATTGAGAAATGGGCTACTGATGAATCGCTTGACGATCTGGAACAACTCACATCAGCATCAATAGCTCAAGCAGAAGCATCGCTTCCAGGCCTAGAATCCTCTACGCCTGCCATACCAGATGGATGGACGGAGGAAGCTTTCGCCCAGTGGTTGCAAGGTGAATGTCCAGAGGAGTGGACTGAATCACAATGGGAAGAATTACGGGGACGGCACTCTTCCTTGCTCTCAGACTCAGAAAATACAACCGATGAGATATTATTCTAAGTCAAAGTGCGATGAATGGTTACGATGGCTGTTGGATATGTACTCCTAAATGTGTCCCCTGGTTCAGAACATGATGTCTACTTGCATTTGCAAAAGTTAGACTCAGTTTCAGACGCAACCGTCCTCTTTGGCGATTATGACCTTATCGTGAAGTTAGTGGCCTCAGATCTTTCCTCTATTGCTAAAGCAGTTGTTGAATCAATTCGTCAAATACCAGGGGTGCTTGACACGAAGACTCTCGCGGGAGCCGAATTTTAAGCCATTCAGTAGCCCATTTTACCCAAAAACAGCGTTTGGAAAGGGGTACTGAGGGCAATATGTTGAGCAGTATTGCCTTTTTTTTCCGAAAAATATAATAACTATGGGTTCTGATTTAGATTTGGAGGAAACCCCAAATGTCAGACAAAAAATATTTCGTTCTCATGGAGAGCGGTAAAGACACAAGCCAAGTATTTGCTAGCAAGCAACCACGAGGAGCAGCCCTCAAAGCTGCAACACGTGGACACACGAACATCCGCCTACGAGAACGTGGCACCAAGCGCGTACACGTTTTCACTGGCTCGATCTCAATGGTCGACAAGCCAGCTGGCGGCCCCGCGTGGCTCCCAGACAAGATCAAGAAGGCTAACGTCAAGAAGCAAGGCATCGAGCACCTTTGAGGCGCTCGATCACTTCGATTTTAGACTCGTTCGACGAGTGTTGCTGCCGCGTATAGACGCTTAAACACGCAGCTAGCCGCCCAACCGAAGATTCCGGTCCTCGGTTGGGCCTCTTTTCTTCTTCTTTGTTATTTTTTGAAATAGCGAAGCCTTTCATTCCTGAATTCAGTCATTTTATTATGAAAGAACGGCTAAGGCAACTGATGGCCTCATTTCTTAACAGTAAGTTTAGATTCATAACTTACATCGTTGTTGGATTTGTCTTGATCATTATATCCGCTCTTTTAGCTGCCGCAACAATGCCTTTGCTCATCGACAATCTCACGTATCAAGGACAAAGAGGATATGAAGCAGGAGGAGTTATTGGAATGCAACTCGGATTAATTGGTATAGTTTTGACTGTGTTGATTATTGAAGTCTTTAGAGCAAAGTCCGATTCAAATTAGATTCTGTTTCAAAGGGTAGCCTACACGTAAAGAAATCTTAAATGCCGAATTTCCCTGTAGGATTCTGAAATATCTCTAGATCAAAATTTGATATTGAAGATAAAAGGTGGTCGAATATATCAGCTTGAATTCTTTCATAATCCACCCAGTTAATGTTACTACTAAAGCAATAAACTTCTATCGGCAAACCATTTTCTGTTGGTTCCAACTGTCGAACCATCAAAGTCAAATCCATTCGAAGGTTTTCATTGGCCATTAAATATTGATGCGCATACTCCCTGAATAATCCGATATTGGTGAGATTTCGGCCATTCAGCAAGGATGATTTGTCATGGCTATTAGTTTCGTTATGAGTTGTTATTTCGCTCTGAATCGAATCAATATAACCTTTCAACATCTCAATGTTTTTGTAATTAGCGATTTCTTCATCCGTACAAAACTTGATGCTCGTCATGTTGATGTTAAGAGATCTCTTAATCCGTCGTCCCCTTGAATCAGTCATCCCTCTCCAATTCTTAAAAGAGCCTGAAATGAAAGCATAAGTTGGGATAGTGGAAATTGTTTTGTCCCAGTTTTGAATTTTAACCGTATTCAGTGTAATCTCTAAGACATCGCCATCAGTGCCGTACTGCGGCATGGAAACCCAATCTCCCACCCGAACCATATCGTGCGAAGAAATCTGAATACTTGCCACCAAACCAAGAATCGTATCCTTGAAAATCAACATCAGTACAGCTGTTAAAGCCCCTAATGCACCCAACAACGCCAATGGATCTTTGTCCAGGATAGTTGCAAAGACTAAGATTGCAGCCACAACGTAAATCATGATATTAGCAAGCTGAACATAACTCATAATCGGCTTGTCTTTGAAAGAAGGGATTCTCGTACTGATTTCCTCCAAGGCTTTTAGCGCCTTAATCAAAACCGACGCTATCACCAATACCAGTGATACCTTTACAGTAATATGAACAAAAGGAATCAGGGAGGGGAAATTCGAAAGGATTGGAACCGAAAGGT
>CALBJF010000268.1 GCA_937892665.1 uncultured euryarchaeote
CAAGTCCAGGTAGAACGATTCCGACGAGGAACCCGATGAGGAATATGTGTCGATCCTGCCATGCTAGGATTCTATCCGCTTCGAGATCATTTACATGCTCAACAATTTCGTCGCCTTGATCGACCATTACCCATCCAATGTGAGCCCAGATGAATCCGTCTGTGACGGAATATGGGTCTTCATCTTCATCGGTTTTGAGATGATGGCGTCTGTGATCACTGCACCATTTAATTGCAGAGTTTTGGAATGCAGCAGCTCCGAATAACGCATAGAATAAACGGAGTGGCCATTCGCCTTTGTGTGTGCGATGACTAAACAATCTGTGGTAACCGGCAGTAATCGATAATCCTGATGCAAAATAAAAGAAGAAGAAAATAACAGGCTCGAACCAAGAGATGCCATAGTTCATGGAATAGTAAATGAGGGACGTCACGGCTAAAATCGGAGTTCCTATTAAAAAGGACGAATTGATGAAATTTATGTTGGTTGGTTTAGCAATGTGTTCCGACATGTCCATCTCTCGTGGCTTGACTCTTTGATGTTGTCTCCGATACCATAGCGAATTTTACTTATTTGTGTACCATCCAAATGTATTCAAAATCAGTAATAGGTGTCATGCTTTTATATGTCTAAAGAAGGGCGAATTCATAGGAGGTCATATTATGGAAGTTCAAGGGTACATTAATGATGTCAACGATCTCAATGATTACATCCGTTTCGCGGTTGCAATAGGCTTGATTTTATTTGGGCTTTTAGTCGCTAAGTACGCTATTATACGTCCATGGTGGAAGTTCGTAACTGCAACAGAAGTCGATTGGGATGACCATCTTCATCGCCCACTTGCTAATCGAACCTATTCCTTCATTATCGCCCTTGGCGCTCAACTTACAATACGATGGATTCTTGGTACTGATGGGGCAACATTTGACACAACTGAACCAATATTCGCTGCCTTCTATGTCATACTTAGTGCTTCGATTCTGAGTGTTTCAATCAAGCATTTGATCCCAGTACTCATGGATCGATTCAGTGCCCAAGGAAGCGTGACTGTCTCTGGTAGCAACTCAATCATTGTCTTCTTCCTCAGAACCGTTGTTTGGTTTGCTGGATTGTACTTCGCATTAGGCCAGCTGAGTATCGAACTGTTTGGTATTCTCGCCTCATTGGCTGTCTTCTCGTTGATCATTGGATTAGCAGTCCAACAAACTCTCGGAAACATTGTCAACTCGTTCCTCCTATCAATCGACCGACCATTTGAAGTCGGAGACCGCATTGAGGTGGAAGAAACCCTTGGTTCAGTTGTCTCAGTTGGTATCCTCTCTACAAAAGTACTCGACAGAGATGAACGTTTGGTTGTTATTCCAAACAACACTCTCGTCCAATCAAAGATTATCAACCATGCTCGTGGTGGCGGAGACGGAATCGCTCGAAGGATTTCAGTTGTTCTTGACGTAGGTGTTGACTATCGTGAGGATATTGACCACGTGAAGTACACTTTGCTCCAACTTGCAAAAGAATGTCCGTTCGTCATCGATCGTCCAGAACCAAGAATCCTTCTCAACGAACTTGGAGACTTTGCGAAGGTCTTCCGTGTCTACACTTGGGTTGAAGACTACAGCGACGAATGGGTTGCTAAAGATTGGCTTCTACGAAACGTCGATGAACGCTTCGGTACGGAGAACATCAACATTCCATTCCCAACCACTGTTGAACTTTCTGACAGCGTCTACACCCAAGCAGAAGCAACAACTCAACGAACTGCAAAGCGTAAGATGCAGAGAGAACGTAGGAAATTACAACAATCTCGTGCTGGAGCAAGAACTGAACTCGATGAACTTGCAGAAAATCTCAAAGATCCAGAAATCTCTAAGAAAGATCGAAGTCTCATGGAAGAGCGACAGCGGGAATTACTGCATCTTCTTGCCATGTTCGATACGGACGATGATTGAGACTTTTGTCTGAATAGAAGCGGTGAATTGAAACCCTTTGAGGGGGTGGAAACGTTATGACCGAATCATCTGGGTTATCAAATCCAGAACGTAGGATGCTACGAGCAATGCTCGGGCAACCAAGTTTGACATGGTCTCTTGAAGATATCATGAAGGCATGTGGTTGGACTGATCAAGCAATTGTTGTTGGTGCAGGACATGGACTCTCAAACAAAGGATTTGTCAGCATCAATGAACTCATTCGACGCACTGTTAAACTTGCAGATAAGGGTCGTCAAGCAGTTTCAGATGGCTTACTCGAAGCCAGACTTTGGAGATGGGTTGGCTCTCAAGAAGAACCGACAATGCAGAAATTACAAGCCTCCTTTGAACGACATGAAGCAGGTCCTGGCGTGGGTCTTCTAAAGAAACTCAATGTCCAACTCAATGGTGGTGTCTTTGAATGCGAAGATCCATCAAAAGTGAAGACAGAACTCCAGTCGAGGGCTATGTTTCTTGGAAGCCTTCCTGCTGATGAAGAAGACCTGAGTGAACGCTTACTCAACCATTTCAATGGCCGTAAAGGGCTCATAGAAACGACTGAAATCCGCTTGCGTAGTTGGAGTTTAACCGATGAAGGCTCTCTCGTATTGGCTTCTGATTTAGAAGAAAAAAAGCAGGTGGCAGAAATCACTCCAGAATTGCTCCAATCGGGTGAATGGAAAGATGCAGATATTCGAGCTTTCGATGTAACGCTGGAATCAGCAACGCCACGAACTGGTCGTTCCCATCCAATGCAAGAGCTGATTGAACGCATTCGACGCGTTTTCTTGGAGATGGGCTTCTCAGAATTAGTCGAAGATTACGTCCAAACAGCCGGTTGGAATATGGATGCATTGTTTATCCCACAAGATCACCCCGCAAGAGAGATGCAAGATACCTTTTATCTTGAAAATCCAAAATCTCTCGAACTCGATTCCGATCTCATTAGCAAATGGAAATCCATTCATGAGGACGGAGGCGATACAGGCTCTCTCGGTTGGTCTGGAGAATTTTCCGAGGAGGTTTCAAAGCGAGCATTGTTGCGAACGCATACAACTGTAAACACCATTCAACATCTGGCAGCAAATCCAGATAAACCATGCCGAGTGTTTTCAGTCGATCGTGTGTTTCGAAAGGAAGCCATTGATCGAACACACCTTCCTGAATTTCATCAAATCGAAGGAATCATCATGGAGCCAGGTGCGAACTTGCAGATGCTTGTTACGACACTGAAGACGTTCTATGCCAAGATGGGGTATCCAGAAGTACGTGTCCGTCCTGCTTATTTCCCCTACACTGAACCAAGCCTTGAGATCGAAGTCAAATGGAAAGGTAAGTGGCTCGAACTTGGTGGTGCAGGAATTTTCCGACCAGAAGTAACTGAGCCTCTTGGTATCACGTCCCCTGTCTGTGCTTGGGGTATGGGTCTTGAGCGATTGGCTATGCTGGTTCTCGGTCTTGATGATATTCGTCAACTCTACATCTCGGATTTGGAATGGTTAAGGAACCAGCCTCTGCTGTAGATGTCCTTGGAAAAGTTAGATAAGTTACCTTCTCTTGGAATTATTTATGTCCCAAGGCATGCATCTGTCAAAC
>CALBJF010000269.1 GCA_937892665.1 uncultured euryarchaeote
GTCGATACGATGGCTGACCACAGATCCGACTCATGGTCGCTTTACCCCCTTCCTTCTGGAACCTACTGGAACAATTGGAACGGTTATGTCAACGCCACAGACACTGTTTCAAACCAACTTGTTGACCCAATTAACTTCGATTTCAGATCGAAAACAAACTCTCACCTCGACAACATGAGTGCAGGTGCATACGATGCAGACGACAGCGACCCGTGGACAGCTGGTGTTTCATGGACATACAGTCCGATGAGCGACCCAATCTCGGGTTGTATGGATCTGAGGGCATCAAATTACGATAGTAATGCTATTTTTGCAGACACATCTTGCATTCTTACTTCCCTAACCTCTTCTCCAACTTCGTTTGAGTTAACAGTCGGAGATCGGGTTTCACACACTCTCTCCTACACATCACCGTTCGTAACCAATGAAACTGCTTGTGCAAACAACGGCCTTTGTAGTTCTACAGATGTAGGTGACACATCGGATATCAGTATGGATTCGAATGGCGATCTCCACATGTGTTTCTACATTGGCGGGTCTGCAAAGAACATGGGTTATGCGACTGATAAATCGGGTGATTGGTCGATGGGTGTTGTTGAAACCAGTGGTGATGTTGGTACGGATTGTCAAATTGTTCTGGATTCAAATAATCGAATCCACATCGTGTTTTACGATCATAGTGATGGTTACCTGATGTATTCGACAAATACGCTCGCAGGTTCATATTCCTACGCAAGTAATTGGGCCTCATCGGTCATCACAGGCGTTGGAGCGAATGTGCGTCCTTCTCTTACAATCGATTCTGATGACACACTGCATCTTGCGTATTACTTAGATTCAGCAACTGAATTACAGTACAGGACGAAAGCCAGTGGAGGCTCGTGGTCAGCATCGGCAACTGTCGATACGACCGATGATGTAGGTCAGTATCCTTCCATTGCAGTCGATTCAAACGACGCCCCTCACATCACCTATTACGATGCTACAAACGATGACATGCGTTACGCTCACAAAATGGGTTCCTCTTGGACAACTGCATCCTTTGATGCCCAAAGTGGAGCAGGTCAAGGCTCTTCGATTGTTATCGACAAGGCGAATAGAATCCACGTAGCCTACGAAACAGATACTTCTGATATGGCTTACAAAACCAACTTTAGTGGTAGTTGGGTCAAGACCATCATCGATTCAAACAATCACAGCAACTATGTTTCGCTTGCTCTCGATGCGTACAGTAATCCACACATTGTATTCATGGATGAACACGATGATGATGTGTTCTACATGTCAAACGCCCTCGGTTCTTGGGAGCGCGTTCTCATCGATGCTTCTGCAGGTACAGGGGGATCGAGCATGATTATGGATGGGGATGATGATTTACACATCAGTTACGCCTTAGGTAATAACGTCGGTTATGCTGCTCGACGTAGTCTTGGCAATACCCAAACGATTGAAATTGAACCTGCTCTTCCTTCGGGACTCTCTCTTGGACCAGATAACGCTACCATCTACGGAACTCCAACTGTAGCCTCGGCTTTGACGCCATACACCATATGGTTCAATACGACGTATACCTCAACTTCCGTAGAACTCACTCTGAAAATCCTCGACGCGTTACTTCCAAGCCAAGAATTTGTTGAAGTTGAACGTGGCACAAGTATTACGCCAATAACATTCAACTGGACTGCATGGTCTTCCGCCGTATTCAATAGCACCAATCAAATTTATTTTAACGGAGAGGCTGGGGAATACACGAGCATAGATACCGATAGTAACGGCAAGGTACACATTGTCTTCTATCGGGATGACAATTCAAATTTGATGTATTCAACAAATGCTTCTGGCAGTTGGAGCCATTCAATAATTGCTCAATCAGGTAATGTAGGAAAGTACAACAGTTTAGTTATTGATTCCAACGATAATCTCCACGTTTCTTATCAATCCAACACTGGAAACTCACTCCAGTATGCATACAAAGCTTCAGGCTCAGGATGGACGAGTTCTGTAACTGTAGACA
>CALBJF010000270.1 GCA_937892665.1 uncultured euryarchaeote
CAATTCTTCGATGCTCCTCGATAGTGGGTTGACCACCTGAGAAAGCCCGTTTGATCTTCTTCTCAACCGTTGAAATCTCATCGTCTAGGAATATGGTTGTTTTCGGCTTGCTACTCGACATCTTATCTCCAGTTAAACCAACAGCAAAGTGATGATAGGTCGAAGATGGAGCAAGTAATCCCTGTCCCCCCAAGGTTCGCTCATAAGCTAGAAGTTGCATACGGATTCGGTGAATGTCTTGGGATGTAGCACTTGGAACCATTACAGTCCCTTCCTTAGGATTGGACATGATATCAGAGAAGCCCATAGCCTCCATATTGTTGACAATTCCATCAAAGATCAATTGACGCTTAGCACGGTCGATTCTACCATTAGGAGATTGGCCAAACGTTTCTGCGTTCTCTTCTTGAACAGATAAACGAATGAGCGCACCACTTCTCTTTCCAGGACCAACATTGAACCAGTTCGTCTTACCTGCGAGACCACGAGTGAGTCGCAGATGCGGATCTTGGTCAACACCAACAGGAACGACGATTGGACGAAGGCCACCATATTCATCCAATTGAGGATGTAAGATATCACCTACTTGAACCATAGGAGCCTGAACGTGAGCAAGATTCGTCTCTCCAGAGAATCCATATATCGATTCAAATTCATTCAAATTCGTACGCTTTCCGAGTTGGAAACCAAGTCTCTGGACTGCGGAACGTTGTGATTGGAAGTAGACTTCAGTCGAATCCGAGAGAAGTCCTAGAGCAGCATAATTGGCAACGTAATCCTTACGAGCACTTTCCTTTCCATCAGCAAGAGAGATTCCACGGGTTGCTTGAGATTCAAGATCTGCAACTGCAATCGTGACGTCAGCACCCATCTCTTGATAGTATCGAACCTGTTCGATGACCATTGAATGACCAAGATGCATTCTTCCACTGGGCATTAATCCAGTTAAGACTCCAAAAGACTCCTTGCGTTGATGCGCACCAAGGATGACATCAAGGTCACGATGAGCGAAGACAATTCCTCTTCGGTGAAGTTTAGTTGGAGCTGGTAAATCAAGCCCAGAAAGCGAAGAAAGACCAAACTGGTCGATGATTCGAGCATAATCTGTGGATTGATTACTGCTCCATGGATCAATACGGACTGATTCGTCTTCCATTTCTTACCCTCCTAACGGCTGCTCCCTGCAAACCGATTAGAAGCCTTCGCTCCTATTCCTCTTCTAAAGATGGTTTTCTCTGGCTCATGATTCCACCCATGGGCCCGATTCCCTCACGACCAAGAACACCCATCATGACGAGAATTGTAAGAAAGCCAGAAGCGAGAGCGACATACGGTAACCAAGGAAGTCGACCATCAATTGTACGTGGAGAAAGGAGCCAAGTGAATCGGAGTTCTTCATCAGAATCAAAGCGCTTTGACCATTTGAACAAGTCTGTCGTATCATGGGCTGCAATCGTAACAGCAGCATCATACCCATTCCAAAACTGAGATTGATTGAGAACATCAAACTCGATGTTTTCACCTTCAAGCAGGACCTTTACAACTGTTCCACGCTTAACGGAAAGCAACAAATCAGCCCCGTCCATTCTCCATCCTTCAGCAGTCTGTCGCTGGCCTGTGAGGTTTGTAAGAGAAATTCCTGCGAGATTCTGAACATCAGTGACTGTCGCATTTTCAAACGAGAGACGCCATGTTACTGGAACATCCCAAGCCAATGGAGCGACACTTGTGCATTGTTCAGTTACTTCAGAAAGGAACGTCAATTCAGAAGTACTCTCATCAAGTGTTTTGGTGAGTTGATAGCATTGTGTTATCGACCAATAGGACCATGCTTGACCCCATGTCGTCATCCAAGCTTCAGCATCATTTTGCAAGTAATCAACCACATCAGAATCATGACGGATCGTTGCATCATTGACTCGACCAATCCAGTACAGATTCACCAAACCGCCTTCATCAACAGCGGAGCGAACCGTATCTAAATCACCGATTCCTTTCTCTAAACTTCCACCACGCCGACCAAGATTGAACCAATCCCAGGTATCGTTTGGAGCATCTGTCGCATTGTGCCAAACCGTGTCATTGAGGCCAGTTTTATCTCCATGAACAACAAAGTCTTGGGATTTAATGTAATTGTGTTGAGCCATCGTTAAGCCTGAAGGAACGTAAGTCGAAAGAGCATTCTCGCCCCATTTCGAAGCGTCGGTATTGTTTTCAATATACGAACGGCATTCTTTTGCTACAGCTCCAGGATCATTGTACCATGAGTACCCAGGCATACCGTAACAAGCGAATTCATCACCAAGATTAAGACGCTCATCAGCAAGCGCAGTGGTCAACCAACCATCATCTTCCCACTCCACATCAGCAAGAACGGGTGCTGCAAGTGTCGAAGAAGCGAGTAAGCCAACAAGCATGAAGGCCACTGTATAACGCTGGCCTGACATGGTCTTGCGAAAGCAAACTTCTCTTTGAGGTTGATGCTTCACTCAGAAGCGGTTGCAGTAAGAATCGTGACTGGATAGACTGGCCTGTCTCCTAGCCCAGTTTCAACTTCTGAGATTGTTGTGATGTGTTCACAACCACTGATTACCGTCCCAAAGACAGTATGGACACCATCAAGCCAGTTTGGAGTACTGTCCTCAGGAATAATGAAAAATTGGCTACCTCCTGTATTTGGATAGCTGGTTTTTGCCATTGAAATCTTGCAACCGGCGTGAGCCAATCCGTTGTCTGCCTCATCGGGAACGTTGTAATGAGTCTGGTCAGGACACTCAGATTGATTCATTGCTTGACCATCACAAATGCCATACCACTTTGCAGCATATCCACCAGTTCCATCTCCATTCTCGAAATCCCCACCTTGAATCATGAAATCATCAATGATTCTATGCATCTCTGTGCTGTCGAAGTTACCCAATTGTGAATGGGTTCTAAAATTGTCAGAATGCTTTGGAGCCAAAACGTGATCCAATTCAATCACGACAGAATAGCACGTGGGATTCAATCCATCAGCAGCATGACTGATTAACAGAGATACTTCGCTTGTTGCGCCCATACTCCCGATCAACAAACCATTGGTTGAATTATTCAGACCTGCAAACGAATCGCAAGGCCCACTAGCCCCTGGAGAACTCGAAGAAGTTGTTTCTTCCAAACACCCCGGTGCAGACATAAGCATTACACACAACAGACATACTCCAAGCATTCGACTTCTATTTATCAGGCGACTCATAGCATTGCCAAAGACTCCTCATATATCGTTTCAACGATTTATGGGCATACTACACCCTCTAGATGTGAGACAGAAATACGGTTCGCTTCCGAGAAGAGGTTCAGGTGGTGTCTCAAGGGTATGGCTTTCCTTCGTGTATCTTGACTGCGGCTATGTCTGAATTTGGAGTGCAAAATGACTGATATTCAGTAGGCAAGTTCTCTTTTGCATCCGAAAGTGACCATTTGTTCGTGAAAGGTTGATCTCCACGAATCCATCTTAATACTCCTGTAATCTCTTGATCATCTCCAATTAAGGCCTTCAGTTGTGCCTTTTTTTGTTCAACAGTCCATTTATGTATTACAATGTCTCTTCGTGTTTCCAACCAATCATGATGTTCTGATTCAATAGAACTGCTTCGAAGGACTACAGGATTACCGAGATTGGAAACAGGTAAACTCGTTGTTGGTGCAAGAGCCTTAGCAGTAGTTTTTGCAGTGTTTAGAGCAGGATCAATACTGGGAAGTG
>CALBJF010000271.1 GCA_937892665.1 uncultured euryarchaeote
TGTTGCTAAAAGAATCTCTTTTACTCTTGTTGAATCATGGAGATCAAGGCGAACAGTTCTGCCATCACTACGAATATGGCTCAAAGCTCTCCATTTCCCTTGCCCTTCATCCAATCCCTTTACTGCATCAAGAACTCGATTAAATGGAGGTACTTTTGAGATGACTGGGCGAACTCTTCTTGCCAAAAAGGGTCCCAGAAGAATACTTCCAATAAATGGGGGTAACGCCATGAAGTATACGAGTCGCAATATCTCATCAGGACTGGTTAGAGCTGAAACCAAAGCGAGGCTGAATCCAAAATACAGGCCAAGAAAACCGCCTGCCTGGAGGCCAAGCCAGAGGCCAACTCGCTCAGTAGCCTGTTCTGTCATGACACACCCAACATGTCAAATGAAAAGAAACCGTCGATGAACTCAAGAATTAAAGGCGGTTTCTCTGTCATAGGTACATGGAGCGTAATGGCCTCACCACTAGGTCGAGGGACAAGAAGGCTGGACTTTGGATTGGAGGAATAAGCTTCTTTCTGTTCATTTCTTTTTTCATCGCTCCGCTAATTTCGGAACCAGATACGATCACGGATTTATCTGGAAGAGCCAATGCTTTGGACTACTACAACGATGACGGGCAAAATTTCACATGGACTGATTTGGATTTTTACAGTGCTTCAATCTATGCCTTTGGAGACCTGAACTGCCATCAAAAACATGAACGTTCATGGTCGATAAATGGTAATCAAATGCCAGTTTGTGTGAGAGATATTGGAATCTTTGCAGGATTAGCGCTTGGTGGATTTATCTATTCTCGTAAAGGTGTAAATCGGTGGACTCTTAGAGATACCTTCCTTTCAGTGCTGCCTGATCAATATATGAAAGAGGTCTACATCAAGAATAGAAGAACGCTTCTGTTTATTGGAATTGGGGCACTCTGTGTGCTCCCACTTGCCATCGATGGATTTACCCAACTCTTGACAGACCGTGAATCAACTGCTTTTCTACGATTGACAACAGGCATTCCCTTTGGTTTTGTTTTGGGGCTTTTCTTTGCAGCTGCTTACAGTGCACGACCGAACAGGTTCGATAAAGCAGGAGATGTCCGCCTTCCTGGAAACGTTCGTTTTCAACGAACTCAGGATGTTGAAGAAGAATGATCTGGAGGTGGCATCGACCACCAAATAAGCAATTGATCAATATCTTCTGGAACTGGGCAGTTATCGTGACCACTGGTTAGGATTTTTAATCGTTCAATGATGTTCTCTACAGTTTTCTTAGCCTGTCCCTGCAACATATTCTGCAGGATTTCCTTGAGTCCATCTTCCCAATTTTTATTTGGATTACTTTTTCTCCAGCTCGAAAGAGGAGTTCTAATGGGCCACATAGCGAGTGTTAATCGAGCGAATCCAATCATCGAATCTCTTAATTTGAACACCTGGCCCTCCGCAAATGGAATGTGATTCTGTTGCCGATGAATCCAATTTGTTTCTTCGAGCCACTTTACCAGACGTTGTGTGTGTCGTCTTGTAACCATTCTATGAGGTCCAAGAGATTTGTGCAAACGAGGGATCTCGCAAGATCCTGCCATCAATGAAAGCGTCCCTAGCACCGACCAACAGGAACGTGCAAATGGGTTGCTTGGGACATCAAATTCCTTCGCTTCTTCAGACCGCCAACAGTCTTCTGCAAATTGCATCCACTGCGAAGGAGATCTTCCAGAGAGCCATCCGATGTTGACTGACGTTTTTTCCATGGGGGCTCCTGGAAGGCGAGTTTGTTGCTGGACATCATGGGCGAGTTTGGTTAGTAAGTACCTGTCTACTTTATCGGCATTGACATTTAAAGGGGCTGGTCTCCGGTTAAAAAAAGCCCGTAACTCGGCACGTAGTTTCTGGCGTAACTCATCGAGCCCACCTTCATTCAAAATCGGCCCAACCACACAGCATTTGTCAAATGGGGCCGCTACTGCTATCTTCCCCGACAAAAGGTCATCGAATCCTTTTCGAATGGTTCTTTGAATCTCAGGAGTTTCGAAATATTCCTGTTTTTCGCTGCTCATGCGAAGCGTAGCATGTTGAATCCGATCGATCGCTCTGTCAGGGTCACAATCAATCCAAACAACAAGGTCAGGAATCATTGCAGCAGCATTAATGTTACAAACAGTATCGACTCCCAAATCACCTACTACGCCTTGATAAATTAATGAAGAATGAATATTTCTGTCTGAGACAACAACTTCTCCGCTCTCGAGTTTAGGCCGAATCCACGTATGGGAGTGGTCAAGCCGATCAGCAGCAAACAGACCAGCTTCTTGTAAAGGAGTTTTATCTCCAATTTTCACTGATTCGAGTGCGAGTTTCCCAAGTTCACTGTGCCGCCTAGGCTCGTGTGTCAAATGAACGTCATTGAAAGGATACTGATTGAGTAATTCTGCAATGATTCGAACCGCTTCTCCTTTTCCAGAGCCATCCCCGCCTTCGACGGTGATAAGGTACAACCTATTCCACCTCTGGTTCGTCAAACTCGTCCTTTGCCAAGACCATCAGCCCCATCCCACAGAGAATTAAGAACGGGCCAAA
>CALBJF010000272.1 GCA_937892665.1 uncultured euryarchaeote
AATCCAAATCCAAACAGTTAACGAAGAGTTTTCCTCGATCGAAGTGTACTCCATCGATGCTGCTACAGAATTTCTCTGGGCCTTAGCGGCAGTAGTCGGTTGCTTTTCGATGGTACTCATACCATCCTTCACAGTCTATTTTGCAGCACGTGCAAAAGACAAGAAACGGGAAGAAAAACTCCAACTAGCCCAATCAGAATCCATTGACGAATAAATCAAATACGTCGAGGGTAAATACAAGAACATGGGGCGGGGACTAACTGCGGCGATTGTCCTTGTTTGCTTGATGTTCCAACCAATTACAGATTCATCTATCCTCAACGATAATTCCAGTTTATCGTCATCAAAAAATTCAGGTATTGACATCACACCAGTCCAAGTTTCAATCACCTATTCGAATTTAGCAGATGAGAATCAATACAAGATGTTTTCTTCAAATCATCCGATTCCTAACTTTAACCGACCAGCAGAATTGTATGTTACGGACACGGTTAATTCCACACCAATGGATCTTGAAGTTACAGTCCGAAATGATGGAACCTCTACATCTGGAATAATAACGCTCCATCTTCTCATTCTTCATAACGAGTATGAGCAATTTGAACTGGCCAATAGGTCGATTACCATGAACGGTTTAACAAGCAACGGACAGGGTACTGCAACATTTTACAATGTTTATGTCAACTATTCCGGGAACCATACTCTCCAAGTCACAACAAGCCATAGTGACGTAGATGATGATGCAGGAAATGACATACTCTCAAGGCACTATACTGTCGCTTTTTCTTATTCAACTTGTACATCTCTTTTAGGATGGAATACCGGCCCTCTGTGGGGCATGAGTTCTGATGCTGCTCTAAGCATGGGTAGTTCTTGCCACATCGGTCAAGGAAGTATGGGTTCTTACAGTAACAATATGCAATCATCCCTAACGACACCAGTTTACGATTTTAGTGATGTGGTATTCAATCCACTGATGACAAATGGAATCTCGTTTTTCTACACGGGCAGCGCAGATACCAATGATGAATTAAAATTATATGCGAAAAACCAGAACGGTGCTTGGGATGAGTTAGCCACAATCGCTGGAACTGTAGATGAAAGTTTAGGCGAATGGAGGACTATTTCAAATG
>CALBJF010000273.1 GCA_937892665.1 uncultured euryarchaeote
TGAATGCAATCGCCGTAAGGTAACAAAAAGGGGCTTACTCCTCACTCCCTCCACCTGCATTGAGATTTATGCTTGCAACCATTCTTGAGAACACGTGTTCATATATTGGGTGCTGAAAGTTACATCATGCGTAGAGTCATTTGCTTAGCACTTGTTTTCTTCTTCCTTCAAGGAAGCATTGATTTAATTCAAGAGGAACAAGGAGAAGTCAAGGTCATTACAGTTGACAGCACTAATCTACGATTCAATCCATCCACCATTACGCTCAATGAAGGAGATAGCGTTCGATTTGTATGGGGTGGTCAAGCACTCCCACACAATACCGTCGAAGCAAACGAGGTGTTTGATTCCGGTGAACCCGCCCGTGATGTTAACTACGAGTATTTCTTTGATTACGAATCGGCTGGCGTCTATGATTACGTCTGTGAACCACATGCTGCAGTCGGTATGCAAGGTGAGATCACTGTCCAAGATGTGGAGCAGGTTGTAGAAGAGGAGCCTGAAGTAAAAGCAAGTACTTCCGAAGGTCTTCCAGTCACATCGATTCTCGTTGGAACTGGTTTGCTCTTAGCAATAGGAGCCTCTTGGTTTGTCGCAATTAAGAGACGTTCAGTCTAATCGGATTTGGGTTGCAGAACGGCATCCAGCGGTTTCATATCCGAACCTTTTGTAACGGTCATGTCCCCTGACATATCTCTCCAACCATCTTCGCCTTTGAGAACCTCTTGAAGCGTTGTTCGTCCTTTGATAAGGTCTCGACCGGTATGATCTGCAACCAAAATACTTGGCAGCAGGAATGAGCTTGTTAAGAAAGCGAAGATGATCAACATGCACATCAACATGAAGAAATTCTCAAGTCCAGGGAATCCATCCCATCCAAATATCCAACCTGGCAAGAATCCTGCCGATATACCAGCAACTGTCGTAATAGTTGTTTCAAAGATAGTCTGTCCCGTCTCTTCTATAGAATGGGCAATGCCCGTTGAATTTTCACCTTCTTCTTGAATCCTATGCATCACGTGAATGGCATCATCAACTCCAATTCCAAAGACGATGGTTCCAATCATTGCAGTGAATATATTGACGTTTACATCTCCGCTCTGCATGAGAAGTGGTTGCCATAAAATTACAACTGCAACTGGAATCATTGTGATTACTCCCAATCGAACAGATCGGAATACAATGGCTAAGACAATGGTCAAAATGATTAATGTTAGAATCGTTGTCATAGATTGTGTGTCATGGATGCCTTCATTGATATCCAGAGAGACAGGCAATCCCCCAGTAAGCTTTGAGGTTCGAGTTTGACTAAGTTCAGGGGGTTGTGTCAAAATATCATCGATTTGATCACGCAAACCTGAAGCGATATTGAGGTTCATATATGGCTGATCGACATAGATAATCGCCTTTGTTTCATCTTGATTCAAGAGCATTGAGCGAACTTCGAGTGAAAGCGTATCGAAGGCTGCATTTACCATGTCTCTTCGAAGTGCTTCACGTCCTCCTGGTCCTGAGGCTTCTAGACCAAGCCAAATGTTGCATTCGACGATGTCATCACTTTCCCAACACTCATCATGCAATAAATCCCAAAGAGAACCTTCGTAGAATACAATGTCATCCGTGAGTTGTATACTCACAGGTACTGCTTTGAGGAAGGTGATGATGCTGGTCGTATTTGTACTCTCAACAGCATCTATCTTTTGCTCAAGGCGATCGACAGCATCCATAACTGGTAAATCTCGAATATTTGTTGTTTCGTTATCGTTTGGACGATTCGTAGCATCAAACACAAACATTGAGGTTTGGCCACTATCAAATTGTTCGGAATATTGTGCAATCTTATCGAGAGATTCAATACCTTCTGGAGCTTCACTCGAACCTGTAATAGGTTTGTTTAGTTCGTCCATATTTGCGACTCCATAGGCTGTGACGCTACCCGTTACGAGCAAGATAACAACAAAGAATCGAACGGGTACTTTTCCGATGTTCTTCCACATACCAGGATTGCTTCGTTTATGGAATTTCAGAAGCCAAGCCAGTGCAGGTACGAGCACAATGGAGAGCAAAAGCGTGGACATGATTCCCACGACGAGTGTTAAACCAACAGAGCGAATTGGAGCGATGCTGACAATTTGGGGGGCAATCAATACGGAGAAACCAACAATCGTCGTCAAGGCAGACAAAAAGACAGCGACTCCTGTTGAACCAGCCATTTTGGTTACACATTGGATGTAGAATTCTTTATCCCACAAATCAGGTTCTACAAGTTGTTCCTTTCCTTGTCGCCTTCTTTTTTCATTTTCATCAACAATGCGTTCAAGTTCTTTTCGCCGGACTTCTTCAATACGATTCACCATGTGCAGAGCATAATCCACACCCAGTCCAATTAGAATTGGAAACGTTGCAACAATCATTGGAGTAAGCGTCCACTTCAGGACAACAGATGCTCCAAATGTAACTGCAAGTGCAAGAAGAATAGGTGTCCCAGTGATGATGACAACCTTTGCTGATCTGTGCAGGAATGAGATGACGAGGATTGTCAACAAGACCGAGTAAGGCATCATTTTGATGAGATCTTTATAGATTGCGTCTGAGATATCTTCCAAGGTTTTTGTTAATCCTGTTACAGTCATATCAGTCGATTGTGAATCTGACGGTCGATTGTCAATAATGTCCTGAAAGTGATCGAGTAGAAGGGCAAAATCCCCTTCCCAAATTTCAGGGACATCAGAACGCATTCCTACAATAATAGCTGTCGTGTCCCAAACTCCGTCTCCATCCATGTCATTGGTTGGGTCACCATCTCCATCACTATCAAAACTCAAATCATTATCGTTGGTGTCTTTGATGAGTGCCTCAAATGATCCACTTGAGTTCTCAATAATTTGATCAATGGTATTTTGATCTGGAATAGCATACCTGCCTCCTCCGGCTAAATTATCACAATCGATGTCGATAGGTATTCGAGTATTAACTCCGTGAACACACATTGATTCGTTGAATCGTCCATCAGCCGAATTGATTTCTTTCATAATTTGGGCTGGTGAAATAATCCATAGAACGCCATCTAATGCTCCATAATCTTCCTTATCGGGATCCATGCCTCTTCCAGTAAAGGAGCCAGCGCCTACGTTGTCATCATCGCCTTCAATCCAACTTATCTCTTTGAGGATTTTCTCATCAGTGATGTTGTCACCTAAACCCCCTCCCAGTCGAGCATTATCGGTTTGAATGTAAATAACAGCAATATCGGTAGACCATTCTTCTCTTACTTCGAGCAGAAGGTCAGTTGACTCTGCTCCATCGGGTAAAAAGATTTCAACATCATCTTCAATCTGATCTTGGAAGTCCATGCCTCGTTGCCCAAGGAATGCAGCGATGATGATGAGGAGCATGACAAAGATTGCCGGAGATGCTAGGACTGAACGGTACAGTTGTTCCGTACGCTTACTCGCGTATCCATTGATGCTTTCTTTCCACGAATCCATCTTCTCTCGAACAGGTTCCGTCGCTTGACGAAAACTCTCAATCACCTCTGAGAGTTGACCTGCCATGATGTAACCAGACGCGCTTGATTGATGAACAATCCGACGATTTGTATTCAGTCGAGTCCAAATTCACGAACGAGAAGGATTCTCAAAAATCCACGAACAGTTTGCAAAATGAATCCTGTTGTGATCAACGCTAATCCAAGCACTCCAATCCATACAGCAGTGAGTCCATCGCCAAGGGCTGAATCGAGATGAGTTGTAACGCCTTGTGCAGTTTGCATACCCATAGCAGCACCGGTGGCGAGCAGGCCAAGTCCAGGGACTCCTAGGGTAAGAAGCGGCTTTTTCTGAGATAGTGAAAGCAGTGCCCATGTTAATACGGTAAATCCGTGTGAAACTGCAGTAAAGTTTGATCCCTTAGGGACATCATATCGAATGATGGTTGGTACTTCTTGAATAACAAGTTGCTTTTCTTTAGCATCTTCAAGCATTTCCAGCGACAATTCCATCCCATCCGCATCAAAGCGTA
>CALBJF010000274.1 GCA_937892665.1 uncultured euryarchaeote
ATCCGGGAAGAAAGATCGATATTCTTGTTCACGCTATTGGATTTGCTCCAAGGAGCTGTTTTGATAGACCGATTCTCTTTGTCGAAGACGCAGATATCAATACTGCAATGACCATTTCTGCAAATTCCTTGCAACGATGTTTGAAATTCGCTATGCCTTACCTTAGCGAAGGGTCTTCAACAATTACTCTGACCTATGCAGCATCAACACGCTTTGTTCCCTCGTACGGAATCATGTCCATGGCGAAGGCTGCTCTTGAATGCTGGACCAGAGAACTTGCTTGTCACCTTGGGCCACATGGCCATCGTGTCAATAGCATATCTTCAGGGCCAATACGGACGATTGCAGCATCAGGTATTCCTGGGTTTGATAAAATTCTCGATCACGTTCAGGCGAATGCACCTCTGCGAAGAAATGTCAGCCAATCCGATGTCGCAGGAACGACTCTTTGGCTTGCAAGCCCCCTTTCTTCAGGTGTAACTGGACAATGCATCCATGTTGATGCAGGCTATTCAATCACCATGGTACCTCAGAGTATCATGGACGCATGAGGTGAACAAGATGACCATCACAACAGATGACGGAAAACCCTGCGAAGGGCTGGAACAAGGTCCCTTTGAGCCGATTGCAGTAATTGGTGTTGCGGCGATGATGCCTGACGCCCCTGATCTCGATACCTTCTGGCAGAATATTATTGATTCGCATGTAAGCATTCGTGAGGTACGGGAAGGTCGTTGGCCAGGCCCTGTAGACCATTTCTGGACTGAAGGAAAACCAGGTGACATCAAACATGGCTTCACGTATTCCAAAATAGGAGCGTTTGTAGAAGGATACGAGTTTGATTGGAGGAGATGGAGGCAACCCCCTGGGACGCTTCCTCAAATCGATCCATGCCAATTATGGGCAGTTTCAGTTTCTGCAAAAGCAATAGAACAAGCAGGATATGGGGATGATGGGAAACTATTCCCTCGAGAAAGAGCAGGTGTTGTTTTCGCAAACGCTCTTGGCGGTGAAAACAGAAATCTGTCAAACATCCGTGTTTGGTCGAATCATACAGCAGAACTAGCCAAGCAACACGGTATGCCGGCATCTGCAAAAGAATCGTTTATGGAAGACGTTAACGAACACTCTCCTAAAGTCGATGAAGATACAATGCCAGGTGAACTTGCAAACGTTGTCTCCGGAAGAGTTGCTAATCTTCTTGACCTTCAAGGCCCGAATCATGCAATGGATGCTGCTTGTGCATCATCGATGGCAGCTGTCATGGATGCATGTCGATTATTGCAAACACGACAAGCCGATGTCATGCTTGCTGGCGCAACAGATCGTACAATGGATCCTGCAACCTATGCTAAATTCAGTGCAATTGGTGCACTTTCACCAACACACTCGACGCCCTTTGATGCTCGAGCAAATGGATTCGTAATGGGAGAAGGCGCTGGAGCCATGGTTCTCAAGCGCTTATCCGATGCTATTTCTGACGATGACGTCATTCACGCAGTTATTCGTGGCGTAGGCGGTTCATCCGATGGTAGAGGGAAAGGAATCACGGCTCCAAGTCAACGGGGTCAAATCCAAGCCATAGCCCGGGCTTACAATCAAGCAGGATATCCTGCTTCTTCCGTAGAATTAGTGGAAGCACATGGGACATCAACAAAAGTCGGAGATGCAACTGAACTTTCGACACTCACACGATTGTGGACTGATGCAGACTCTGGCGATAATGTGGCAGTAGGTTCCATCAAATCCCAGATAGGTCACCTCAAAGCCGCTGCTGGAATCGCAGGGATCATCAAATCGGTTATGGCTCTCCACCATCGCACAATACCTCCTTCAGCAGGGTTTGAAACTCCTAATCCAACCGTTGATTGGCCAAACATTCCTTTCTTTGTGCCAACGCAAGCAAGAGAATGGCCTGTTCCAAGCAATCACCCACGCAGAGCTGGCGTTTCCGCCTTCGGATTCGGAGGAACGAACTTCCATATTGCACTGGAAGGATACGACCCATCATACCATCAAGAGATGGCTCAGGACTGGGATACTCGCTGGCAATCATATGCTCGCTCATCCTCCGTTTCAGCACCATCTATTCTTGATGCTAGTGCCAAGCCAACATTAACGCATGAAGCAATGAAAGCCATTGAGGGAGGCGTACTTCTTCTTTCAAATAATTCTATTGAAGAACTGACAACATCCCTCTCCAAAGTTCACTTTGAGGGGGCTCTGTTCGATTCAGATCCTCGAGGGCTTCGTCTTTCAATGGCATTGCAAGACGAGAGTTCCAACTTCGATGCAAATGCTCCATGTCGTATGGCTCTTATCGCTACGTCATGGGCTGAATTTGAAAAGAGAAAGACGCTTGCATTAAGTTCACTTTCTGACAAAGCCAAATGGGGCTTCTTACAGGCTCAAGGAATTCTCGTGAGTGATGAGGCAAGCCTTCCAACTGGAGCGAAAATAGCCCATATGTATCCAGGTCAAGGCTCACAATATGTGGGGATGACAACCGACCTATTCCACCGATATGGTCCTGTACAAAACGTCTGGCAGGCCTCAGATTCAACAATGGTCGAGGTACTCGATGGCGAAACACTCTCGTCATTCGTTCTGAGAGAAGGTCTGGAAAAGGAAGAACGAATAGCGGCTGAGCATAAACTCAAGCAAACTGAATACACACAACCTGCAATGTTGACTGCAGATTTAGCCATTGAGCACGCTTTGAATGCGTATGGCCATCATCCGGATATGGTTGCAGGCCACTCATTAGGAGAATACGCTGCTCTGATGGCATCTGGAATTCTCAACATGGATGGGGCTCTACGCGCAGCAGCTGCCCGCGGTACAGAGATGGGTTCAGTTGAAATTGATGACAAGGGCTTGATGGCAAGCGTCACTGCTCCATACGAAGACGTTGATCGTATTCTTTCATCTTCGGATGGCTATGTTATAGCAGCAAACAAAAATTCTCCAAAGATGACAGTTATCGCAGGTGCTACGGATGCAGTTCAAAATGTCATGAAGATATTTGAAGAAGAGGGATTCAATTGCGTTCCATTAGCAACAAGCCATGCTTTCCACTCAAGCATCGTTGCTCCAGCGAATGAGCCACTGCGCAGATTCCTGTCTTCTCTTGAAATTAATTGGCCTAAAATTCCAATCACTGCAAACGTTGATGGAACCTTTTATCCTACTGAAGGGCCTGATGCAAAGGAAGGAATTTTGGCAAAACTCGCTCCACAGATGGCTTCCTCAGTTGAATGGACAAGCCAAATCCAAACGATGTACGCAGCTGGTGCTCGGATATTTG